>NZ_JBEYYT010000022.1:0-51292 GCF_040645715.1 Spirillospora sp. NPDC046719
GCCGCCACCACGGGCAGGCACGCGGAGCGAGCGCAGCGGGCCTGCCCGTGGTGGGGGTTCCAGGGGGCGCCCCCCTGGGAGAAAACCAGAAAACCCCTAGTGCTCCTTCAGCCCGTTAAGGAACAGGTCGACGTAGTGCTCGGCGATGGTGCGGGTCTTGAGGCGGCCTCCCGGGTGGTACCAGGTGCCGATCTGGTGGACGGTGCCGAAGAAGAAGAGGACGGCGATGTCGGCGGGCATGTCCGTGCGGAAGGACCCCTCGCGCTGGCCCTCCTCGACCAGGTCGCGGAACCGCTCCTGGTAGCGGCGCCGTTCCGCGCGGACGGCCTCGCGGCGGTCGCGGGGGAGCAGGTGGGTGGAGCGGAAGAAGACGGTGAAGTCGTCCAGGTAGAGGAACGAGGTCTCCAGGACGTCGAGGGCGGCGGCGCGCAGCCGCTCCTCGGCGGTGCCGGGACCGTCGGCGATCTGCTCCAGCCGGCGCATCTGCAGGCCGAGGAGCCGGTGGTAGATCTCGTAGAGGAGATCGTCCTTGGAGCCGAAGTAGTGGTACATGGCGCCTTTGGTGACGCCGGCGGCGTTGACGATCTCCTGGACCGAGGTGCCCTCGAAGCCCCTCTCGGCGAACAGCCGGGTGGCGACGGCGAGCAGCCGGTCGGGAAGGGGCACGTCGTCGGAGAGCCGCCCCAGCGAGGCCTGTGTCACGACTCTCCACCTCCGTCCGCGGCCGCCCCCGCGCCGCCGCCCCTGATCAGCCGTCAGCCTACCGGGCGGGAACCCGGTCCAAGAACGGCCGTCGTCGAGGCGGGTGAAACCGGCTGTCGACGGCGCCGCCCCCCGATTCTATCTTCAGGAGAATCCGACCAGTCGGTATGTACAAATGGCCTCAGGGGGAAGTCGAGCGGGTTTCGACCGGCGGGACGGCGGCGGTCCCTCACCAGTCGTCGAGCTCCGGATGCTCGTCCCGGATCCGCTTCTCCAGGAAGCCGAGGTCGGAGCGGCGCCAGCCGATGACGCGCAGCAGGGAGATCTCGTCCTCGTCCTGCACGTCGATCCGCGCCCCGGCGTCCAGCAGCGCGCGGACGAGCGCGGGCGGGCCCTCCTCGAACACCACCACGTGCAGCGGCGTCCGCCCGCAGCCGTCGCGGGCCTCCAGGTCGAGGACGGGCAGCAGCCGGGGCAGCAGCGGCTCCCAGTCCAGCATCGGCAGCGCGTGCAGCAGCGTCCGCCCCCGCGCGTCCCGGACGCGCGGGTCGACCCCGGCGTCCAGGAGGGCGAGCACGCCGGGGGTGTCGCCGTGCTGGACCCGCGCGAGCAGCTCGCGCCGCTGGGCGTCCAGCGCCTTCGGCAGGCGGCCGCCCGCCCGCCACCCGCGGGGGGGGGGCGCGCCGCCCCCCCCGCGCCGCGGACGTGGCCGGAGGGGCCGGTCAGTAGTTGGGGTTGTTGGTCGTCGGGATCTGGATGCTGATCGGGTAGTCGGCCCCGGACAGCACGAGCAGGACGCCCTGCCGGATGATCTCGTCGAACACCCAGTAGAACTCCCGCAGCTCCTTCGGCGCCTTGGTGATGTCGAGGATGCCCTCGCGGACGGCGACGAACGGCGGCCAGAGGTTCTCGAACACCGGATCCCACACCGGCTCCCGCGGGATCTTCAGCCAGCCGGCGATCTCGTCGCCGAGCACGTAGCGGGTGAGCGCGCCGAGGATGTGCTTGGTGAGGATGCCGCCGTCGATGAACGCGGCGAGGTTCAGCAGCATGTCCGCGAGCTTGATGCCCTCGTCGGTCGGCGCGAGGATCGGGTCCAGGACCTGGGCGGCCTGGGAGTTCGCCTCGTCCCACGACTTCGGGATGTACTCGTCCTTGATGCCGAGCATGTGCGCGGCGAGCTGCCAGGAGTGCAGGAAGGCCGCGGACTCGTCCTCGGGGACCGCCACCTTCCACTTGGCGAACTGCTTCATGACCGTCGTCGGCAGGCTGTGCCAGGTGACCATCATGTCCGCCTGGCTGATCGGGATCTTCTCGTCGGCGACCTTGGTCCAGTAGGCGGACTTGGGCAGCAGGTTGCGCACGCCCGCGTGGGCCAGCCGCGTCTTGACGCAGGTCACGATCATCTCGCCGTCGGGCTGGAAGGCCTTCTCGGTGCCGATGTCGTAGCCGAGCTTGGCGGTCTTGGTGATGCGGTCGCGCATGTCCGCGCCGCCCTTGGAGTAGTAGACCGCGCGCGCCTCGTGGGGGATGGCCGTGCTCATCATCCCGCTGGCGAACCCGTAGGTGACGCCGAGGTAGAGGCCGCGCTTCTGGTTGAACTCGAACGCCTTCGCGAGCTTGCCCTGGTCGGTCCAGGAGGGCAGTTGCCGGGCACGCTCCAGGAAGTCGCGCAGATCCGCGGGCAGCCCGCTCGGCAGCGCCTGGCCGTTCTTCGTCCAGGTCTTGAGCAGGTCGTTGACCTTGGGCACGTCGCCGCGTTCGAGCAGCGAGGCGACCAGGGGGTCGGCCTCCTCGTCCCACACCCACCTCGGGTCGGCGCCCTCGCCGCGGCCGACCACCGAGCCCTTGGGCGACCACGTCCACAGTGAGTTCGCTCGCGCGGGCGTCGCGACGGTCAGCGCGCCGAGCGCGCCGAGCGTTCCGCCGGCCATCAGCACGCTGCGCCTGCTGGGTTTCTCCATGCCTTCGCTCCTCCTCGGGGGCCAGACACCTTCCTGACACGCGGTGACGCATCGTCGCGGCCCGCCTTCGGCACGCGGGAAGCCGGTGGCCCGCCGCGGGGACGTGCGAAGCGCGGTCCGGTCGGCCGCCGCGGCAAGGGACACACCCTGGTTTCCGGTGAGCCACCCGGAACACTAGACCGTTATTGGCGTCCCGCCAATAGTTGTTGGCGAGTTGGCTGCGAGATGGCCGGGGAACGGCCGCCTACCGGGGCGGGACGGTGAAGGACGTGCACCGCGGGCTCGGGATCGAGCGCGCCGCCGGCGGACGGCATCGTGTCCGGCGGGGGCGTCAGTGGGATCGCTTGTACTGCGTGAGGAGCGCTTCGAGGCTGCTCACCATGATGGTGTAGTACTCGTGCATCTGGCGGAGGCGTTCGCGCTGGCGTTCGGGCAGGCCGGTGCTGCGCGCGTGGGCGCTCTCGGCGAGTGCCAGTAGCTCGGCCGTCGCGTCCAGTTGGTGCTGGAGGCAGCCCGCCCAGGCGTCGTCGCGCCATTCGTAGACGTAATGGCGCGAGCCGGGCTGCTTGAACCTGCGGACGGTGCCGTTCTCGACCAGCAGGCGCGTCATCTCCGACATCGAGCCCTTGCTGGCGTCCAGCGCCGCCTGCAGTTCCGCCATGGTCATGGGGGCCTCGCCGAGCATGAGGACGGCCGCGGTGCGCCCGGCCATCGGGGGCCATCCCATCGCGCGGCCGATGCGCAGGCCGAAGTCGTCGATCAGGGCGTTCGCGTCGGCGGGGCCATCGTCGCGGGCGGGGCTCGACACGGCCGGGACTCCCATCGATCAGAAGAAAATGAAAGTTCACTCTTGACTGAACTTTCCCCGAGGAGGCAGTCTACCGGCCAGCAGCGGTCCGGACATCGGCGGATCCGCGCTCCCGAGCCGAACGCAGGAGGTTCGCCGTGACGGACACGGGCTGGGACGTCATCGTCGTGGGGGCGGGGTCCGCGGGCGCGGCCCTCGCCGCCCGCTCGGCCGAGCGCGGCAAGCGCGTCCTGCTCCTGGAGGCCGGGCCCGACTACAGGTCGGCGCAGATGCACGAAGCCTGGCGCTCGCCGAACCCGGCGCGCGCGCTGATGGACCCGGAAGCCGTCGCCGGCCTGGTGTGGGACGGCGTCACCTCGTCCCGGACGGACCGGCAGCCGCAGGCGCCCTACTGGCGCGGCCGCGGCGCTGGCGGCAGCTCGTCGATCAACGGGCAGATCGCGATCCGCCCGCCGATGGAGGACTTCGCGGACTGGGCCGCCGCCGGCTGCGCCGGCTGGTCGCCCGAGGACGTCCTGCCGTACTTCGCCCGGCTGGAGGACGACGAGGAGTTCGGCGACGAGCCCTACCACGGGCGCGGCGGCCCCACCCCGATCTTCCGGATGCCGCGGGAGCGGTGGGGCGGCGTGGACGGCGCGCTGGCCGCGGCGGCGCGGGCCGCCGGGCACGCCTGGGCGCCGGACGTGAACGCGCCCGGCGCGGCGGGCGTCTCGCCGTACCCGATCAACTCGCGTGACGGGCGCCGCGTCACCGTCAACGACGGCTACCTCGAACCGGCCCGGTCGCTGCCCGGGCTCACCGTCCGCGGCGACGCCCTGGTCGACCGGGTCCTGTTCGACGGCGACCAGGCCGTCGGCGTCCGCGTCGTCACCGCCGGGACGGCGGCGACCGAGTACGCCGGCGAGATCGTGCTCAGCGCCGGGGTGATCCACTCGCCCGCGATCCTGCTCCGGTCGGGCATCGGCCCGGCCGCGGACCTGCGCCGCCTCGGCATCGAGGTGCGGGCGGACCTCCCCGTCGGGCGCGGGATGCAGGACCACCCGATGGTCGTCGTCGGGCTGCCGCTGACCGCCGAGGCCGCGGTCAGGACGGCCGACGACCGCCACACCAACGTCTGCGTCCGCTACAGCAGCGGCGCCCCCGGGCTCGTCCACGACATGATGTTCGTGTCGCTGAACATGAACGTGCTGGCGATGGAGAGCGCCGACACCAGGTTCCCGATGGGCGGCTTCGGCGTGTGGCTCAACCAGAACCACTCGCGCGGTGCGCTGACCCTGACGTCCGCCGACCCCCGGGTCCAGCCCGAGGTGCGGGAGCGGATGCTGTCGGACGAGCGCGACCTGGCGCGCCTGCGCGACGGCGTCCGCGCCCTGGTCGAGCTGGCGCGCGGCCCCGAGGCCGCCGCCGTCGTCACCGGATCGGTCGAGGCCGCCAACGCCCGCCTGTTCGAGGTCCTGGACGACGACGCGGCGCTCGGCGACCACCTGCTGGCCACCGCGGTGGACGCCCAGCACGGCACCAGCACCTGCCGGATGGGGGCGGCGGGCGACGACTCCGCGGTGGTGGACCCGTCCTGCCGCGTTCGCGGGTTCGAGGGGCTGCGCGTGGTGGACGCCTCGGTCTTCCCGTCCGTCCCGCGGGCCAACACCAACCTGGCATCGATCATGGTCGGCGAGCTCATGGCCGACCGCCTCGCCTGACCCCCGGACGCAACGGACCCGGCAAGGAGCACCGTCCAGTGAACACTCTGCAGAACCTCATCGGCGGACGCCGGGCGGACACCCGCGGCGACGCCTTCCACGAGGTGGTCGACCCGGCGACCGGGGAGGCCGTCGCCCGCTGCCCCAGCGGCTCGCCGGAGGACGTCCGCCTGGCCGTGGACGCCGCCGCCGAGGCGGGGCCGGCCTGGGCGGCGCTGCCCGTCGCCGAGCGGGTGGCGCGGCTGACCCGGTGGGCGGACGCGGTGGCCGGGCACGCCGCCGAGCTCGCCGAGATCGAATGCCGCGAGATGGGCAAGCCGGTCGCGCTCGGCACGGCCTTCATCGGCGGCGCGGCGCTCGCGTTCAAGGCCGCCGTGGCCGAGGCCCTCGACTACCCCTTCGAGGAGACGGTCGCCGGGCCGGACGGCGGGACCACCACCATCCTGCGCACCCCGGTCGGCGTCGCCGCGGTGATCGTCCCGTGGAACTTCCCGGTGCCGATGACGCTCGGCGCGATCGGCCCGCTGCTCGCCGCGGGGAACACCGTCGTGCTCAAGCCGTCCGAGCGGTCCCCGATGTCGGCGGTGCGGCTGCTGGAGCTGGCGGACCTGCCGCCCGGCGTGGTGAACCTCGTCCACGGCGACTCCCGGGCGGGCGTGCCGCTGGTCGCGGACGAGCGGGTCGGGCTCGTCCACTTCACCGGCTCCGTCGAGGCGGGCCGCCAGGTCGGCGCGGAGACCGGCGGGCGGCTGACCCGCTCGGTCCTCGAACTCGGCGGGAAGGACCCCGTGGTCGTCGACGCCGGCGTGGACCCGGTCGCCACCGCCGCGGCCGTCGCGTTCGGCGCGTTCGCCAACTCGGGCCAGATCTGCACGTCGATGGAGCGCATCTACGTGCACCAGGACGTCGCCGAGGCGTTCGTCGACGCGCTCGTGGACGCGGCCCGGACCTACACCCTCGGCGACGGCCGCGACGAGTCGACGGTGCTCGGCCCGCTCGTCGACCAGCGGCAGCGCGCCATCGTCGAACGGCACGTCGCCGACGCCGTCGAGCGCGGCGCGAAGGTCCGCGTCGGCGGCGAGACGCCCGAGGGCAGGGGCTTCTTCTACCCGGCGACCGTGCTCACGGACGTGGACGACTCCATGCTCGTGATGACCGAGGAGACCTTCGGTCCCCTCGCCCCGGTCGCGGTCGTCCCGTCCTTCGAGGAGGGCCTGGCCAGGGCGGCCAGGACGCGCTTCGGCCTCGCCGCCACCGTCTACACCGACGATCCCGCGCACATGGCCGCCGCCCGCGCGATCCCGGCCGGGGTCGTCTGGGTGAACCGGTGGCAGGGCGGCGGCCCCGAGCGGCTGTACGAGCCGGCGGGCGACAGCGGCATGGGCGCGACCGGGTCCAGGGCCGCCTACGACGCCGCCACCCGTCCCGTCTCGATCCACACCGCCCCCGCGCCCGCCGGGCCGCCGGACGAGAGTTCGCATTGATGATGCCGTGGCCCCCTGCTTAGCTGGAGCCATGATCGGAATGCGCGACTTCGGCGAGGCCGACGCCCCCGCGCTGGTCTCGTGGGTCGACGGCCCGGCCGCCCTGGTGATGTGGTCGGGCCCCACCGGGTTCACGTGGCCGCTCGACCGCGCGCAGCTCGCCCGGTACGCGGCCAAGGCCGGTCCGGGGCTCCGGATCTGGACGTTCATCGACGAGGAGAGCCCCGCCGAGGCGGTCGCGCACGCGTCCCTGACCGTCGACCCGCAGGGCCGGACGGCCCGGCTCGGACGCGTCCTGGTCGACCCCGCCCAGCGCGGCCGCGGCATCGGGGCCGCGCTGGTCGGAGCCGTCCAGCGGGTGGCGTTCGACGACATGGGCGTGCACAGGCTCGGCCTGGGGGTCTTCGCCCACAACGGCACGGCCATCGCCCTCTACGAGCGGCTGGGGTTCGTCCGGGAGGGGCTGTCCCGGGAGGTCGTCGAGGTGGACGGCGCCTGGTGGTCGTCCATCGAGATGTCGATGCTCGACCGCGAGTGGCACGGCCGCGGCCCCGGCGCGGCTACTTCACCGTCCGGGCGCTGACGCGGGTCGTGAGCCACTGGTCGATCTCGTCGCGCACGGCGACCAGGTCGTAGGTGCGCTGGTCGACGTTGTCGGCGCGCAGCTCGAACACCGGGATGCCGGCGCGTTCGAGCGTCTCGGTGATGAACCAGCCGCTGCGGGCGTCCTCGCCGACCAGGTGCACGACGCCGTCGACCTGGTGCAGGCGGGCCTCCTTGAGGTACCACTCCGTCGACCACGGCGGCCGGTAGAGCTGGTCGGAGAAGGCGGCGAAACGGGCGGCGAGGGCGCGCATCGGGTCGTCGCCGTAGCGGATGTAGCCGTCGGCGGCGATCGCCAGGTACATCGACCAGACGAACACCGCGCCGTGGCGTTCCTCGAAGTGGCGGTAGAAGTCCATGTCGTACCAGAGGCCGCGGCCGATCCACATCAGCCGGAGGCGCTCGCCGGGGCAGGCGGCCTCGCCGGCCGCGACGCGTTCGGCGACCTCGTCGTGGAAGCGCTTGGCCGCGTCGCGGGCCCAGACGGTGCCGCGGTGCCATTGCGGGATCATGACGCTGGAGATGCTGTCGTCCACGCGCAGCGGGACGGGGCGCGTGCGGGCGATGAGGTCGCGGGTGCGGCGGTTCCATTCCTCCTGCTCGTTGACCAGCGCCATCACCTCGCGGAACCGCGACTCGCGGAAAACGCGGCCGGTGGTGGTCTCCAGGAAGCGCACCAGCCCTTCCAGCTCGGAGACCATCAGGTCGAGGCGGGGGGTGCCGACGGCGCTCTCCCACTGCCCGGGCATGAGGTCCCACCAGTTGACCGGGACGGTGTCGGCGGCGGCGCTCTCCAGCGGGTAGTACGCGACGCCGTCCTGCTCCTCCCAGATGTCGAAGAGCTTGCGGGAGGCGTCGCCGGTGGTCTCGCCGAGGACGATCGTGGGGCGCGGCAGCCCGCCCCACGGCGGGTCGGGGACCTCCGCGAACGCGGACGCCAGGGACGTGGCGCTGTACTGCTCGGAGTAGTCGGGGTAGCCGTGCTCGCGGAGGGTCCGCAGGTACTCGCCGGTGCGCTGCTTGGCGGCGACGACGGACGCCCACCACTGGTTCACCACGTACGGGATGCCCATCGTCCGGAAGATCTCCTGCGGGGCGTCGGCGTTGACCAGGGCGAAGGGCTCGCCGCCGGCGACGGCCTCGCGGAGTCCGGCGAACCATTCCCGCTGGTGGCGGGCGGCCTCCTCGGAGGAGGTCAGGAGCTTGTTCCGCCGGGCCATCAGAGGGCCTCTCCCTTCGGGCGGGCGGCGCCGAGGGCGCCGGTGATGAGGGGCAGGGCGTCGTCGCCGAGTTCGCCGTAGCGGCGGTGTTCGAGGATCACCGCGGGCACGCCGGCCGCCCGGCGCTGGGCCGGGAAGTCCCAGGCGGGCGCCTCGTCCATGGCGCGGACGTAGGAGACGAGCAGGTCGGGACGGGAGCGTTCGGCGATGGCGGCGGTCTGGCGGGCGCGGACCCGGATCGACGACCGCGCGGAGGTCGGTCCCCGGTACTGGTACCGCTCGGCGAGCGCGTCGAGGGTGGGCTCGCCGACGAGGGGGTCGGCGAGCGCGTCGCCCCAGTCGTGGTCGTCGGCGACGATCACATGGCCGGCGTCCTCGATCGCCCGGTACACCGCGGGACCGTCGTGGGCGCTGCCGGTGAGGTAGATCCGCCGTCCGTCGTGGCGGGGGAGGCCGGCCTCGGCGCGCAGCAGCCGGACGAGGAGCCCCGCGTGGTCGCCGGCCGGGAGCGCGGCGCCGGCGCCGATCGCGATCAGCGCCTCCTCGCCGCGCAGCGCGGGGCGGTCGGCGGTGCGCAGCCGCCGCAGTGCGCGCATCAGCCGCCGGGCCTCGTCGTGCTGCCGGACGGCCGCGGAGAGGTCGTCCTCCCCGATGCGCCGTCCCGACCAGCGTTCGAGCAGTTCCTTGGTCTCGGCGAGCCGGACGCGGTTGTAGCGGGTGGTGGTGCGGTGCGGCAGGTGCAGGATGTCGACGAGGTGCGTGCGCGGCAGAGCGGGTTCGACGCCGAGCCGCTGCAGTTCGCGGACGGTGTAGAACAGGCGCAGGGAGCCCGCGCAGTCGTTGGAGACCAGCAGCAGGTCGAGGTCCGGCTCGCCCCGCAGCAGCCCGGCCAGGATGGAGCGGGACGCGGGGTCCAGGCCGGTGCCGAGGTAGTGGTCGGCGAGGGCGCGGTCGCGGCCGGGGTCTCCGGCGAGCCGCACCGGCAGCGCGCCGGCGGCGGTGACGAGCTCGACGGGGACGTCGGCGCCCACGCACCCGACGACGGGCGCGCCGGTCGCCCGCCACCGCCGGATCGCGGCGGCGCGGTCGTCGTAGGCGTCGCGCAGTTCCTTGAGCGCGGCGGGCACGGCGCTCACAGCACGCCCTCGTCGGCGAGCGCGGCCAAGCGCCCGGCGGAGTAGCCGAGCAGCCCGCCGAGCACCTCCTCGGTGTGCTGGCCGAGGTGGGGCGCCGGACGGTCGAGGCCGGCGCCGGAGACGGAGAACGTGATCGGGATGCCGGGGCCGAGCAGTCCGGTCGGGCCGTGGTCGGGGTGGACGAGCTCGACGACCTCGCGGCGGGCGAGGACGGATGCGTCCCGGACGGCCTCGGCCGGTTCGCGCACCTCCGCGGCCGGCACGCCGTGGTCGGCGAGCCGCTTGATCACCTCGGCCCGGGCCAGCCCGGACGTCCAGGACCGGATCATCTCGTGCAGGTCCGCGGCGTTGCGGACGCGCCGGTCGCGGGTGGCGAAGCGGTCGTCGCCGGCCAGGTCGGCACGTTCCATCGCGGCGAAGACCCCGCGGGCGAACGCGTCGGTCGGGCCGCACAGGGCGATCCAGCCGTCGGACGCCGGGAACACGCCGAACGGCGCGAGCCGCGGCACCGTCGCCCCGGTGCGGGCCGGCAGCCCCATCGCCTCGAAGGCGTCGAACGGCTCGCACGCCAGCAGGGAGGTGAGCGCGCCGAGCATCGACACGTCGACGTGCTGGCCCTCGCCGGTGCGGTCGGCGTGCAGGACGGCGGCGAGGGTGCCGACGACCGCGTACAGCGGGGCGAGCAGGTCGCCGACGGGCAGGCCGAACCGCACCGGCGGGTCGCCCGGCTCCCCGGCCGTCATCATCACGCCGCTCAGCGCCTGGATGATGGTGTCCATCGCCTTGCCCGTCCCGGACCCGCCGCCCTGGGCGCCGAACCCGCTGATCGAGGTGTAGACGATCCGGGGGTTGGCGTCCCGCGCGGCCCGGTAGCCGACACCGAGCCGGTCGGCGGTGCCGGCGGCGTAGTTCTCGACCACCACGTCGGCGTGCCGGACCAGGTCGGCGAAGACCTCGCGGCCCCGCGGCTTCTTGAGGTCGAGGGTGATGCTCTTCTTGTTGCGGCCGCGGGTCAGCATCGACACCGACATGTCCCGGGCGTCGCGGCGTTCGGCGGCCGGGCCGTCCGCGCGGGCGTACGGGGAGTTCCCGCGCGAGGCGTCCCCGCCGGCCGCCGGATTCTCGATCTTGATGACGGTCGCGCCGAGGCCGGCCAGCAGCAGGGTGGCGTAGGGGCCGGCGAGCGCGGTCGTCAGGTCCAGGACGGTCCTGCCGTCCAGCGGTCGTGCCGTCATCGTGCGCTCCCGTCCACGCCGGTCAGTTCGATCTCGGTGTCGCCGCGCCACCGCGTCGCGGTGTCGAGCCCGGCGCGGCGTCCGATGTCGGCGATGTAGCCGGCGACGTCCTCGCCGCCTTCGCCGCGCCGGCGCGGCACGGGACGTCCGCGGTCGTCGATCCGGCAGGGCACGTAGCCCGCGCCCGTGATGCCGGACGCGCCGAAGCGCAGGGTGGCGATGGCGGTGTTCCGGCTCTCGGGATGGAACGGGTAGAACGGCATGTCCGGGTCGGGCGTGAATCCGTAGAGCTCGACGCGGCGGCGCGCCCAGGCCTCGATCTCGGCGCTGTCGCCGCCGGTCGGGGTGAGGGCGCGGGTGACGGTGACGAAGTTGCCGAGGCCGTGGTAGACCGGGCGGCCGCGGTACACCTCGATGCCGCGCATGATGTGCGCGTGGTGGCCGACGACCGCGTCCGCGCCCGCGTCGATCGCGGCGTGCGCGACCGGCCGCTCGTACATGGCGATCGCCGCCGGGGTGTGGCCCACGCCCTTGTGGAAGGCGACCAGGACGGCGTCGGCCTCGGCGCGCGCGGCCCGCACGTCGTCGGCGAGGCGGTCCAGGTCGTCGGGCTCGGCGAAGGTGTAGACGCGCGGCGGCCCGCCGGGGCTCGCGTGGTCGAGCTCGTAGTGGGTCATGACGTGGACGTAGGCGCATCCGGCCTTGGTGGACGTGGCCCACGACTCGCGAGGGCCGACGCAGTTGTAGCTGAGCACGGCCAGCCGCACCCCGCCGCGTTCGACGACGGCCGGGCGGCGGGCCGCCGGCAGGTTCGGGCCCGCTCCGGTGGTGGCCAGCCCGTTGGCCTCCAGGTGCCGGATCGTGTCGGCGATGCCGGTCGCGCCGGCGTCGTAGATGTGGTTGCCCGCGAGGGTCGCGACGCCGAACCCCGCGCCGGGCAGCGCCGCCAGGGCGGCGGGGTCGGCGGGCGGGGCGGGCACGTCGGTGCTGGTCCGCTCGGTGGAGTCCGAGTGCGGGACCTCGATGTGGGCGACCGCGACGTGCGCGCCCAGCAGGGTCTCGCGCGCCGGGTCGAAGAAAGAGGCGGGGCCGGGCTCGTCGAGGATGACGTCGCCGACGGCCATGACGGTGATCTCCGCGCTCATGCGCCGGCCCCGGTCGAAGTCGCGGCCGCTGGCGTGGTCGGTGCAGTGGTCGGTGGCGCGGTCGGTGCGGCGGTCAAGGGTTCGGCGACGCCGTTCAACTCGTCCACGAACACGCGCACCTCCCGGACGAGCCGCTCCGGGCTCTCGGTGCCGATGAAATGGCCCTCGTCCTCGAACAGCACGGCCTTGGCGCCCCGCACCGAGCGCGCGGCGCGCAGCGCCGACTCGGGCGAGATGACCCCGTCGCGCATCGCCGCGAGGATCAGCACGGGAACGCGGATGCCGCGCAGCACCTCCGCCAGGTCCTCGTCCGTCCGCGCGTCCGGGAACGGCTTGCCCTGGTTGATGAGGGTCTCCCGCTCCGGTTGGGCGAGGTACTGCTCGACCCGGCGGGCGATCTGCTCCTCCCGGGCCGCGCGGCGCACCGGGTCGTCGGTCGGCCCGTACATGATCCGGAGCTGCTCGGCGACGATCCCGGGGGAGCGGCGGTTCTCGATCATCCGGCGGCGCCCGGCGGACGACGCGGTGCCGCCGTCGCGGTCGTGCGGGGTGCCGACCACCGAGATCAGCGCCTTCAGCCGCTCGGGCCGGCGGGCCGCCAGGTGCCAGCCGATCCCGCCGCCGTGGGAGATCCCGGTGTAGATGAACCGGTCGACTCCGAGCCGGTCGGCGAAGGCGCGGACGTCGTCGGCCCACTGGTCCAGCCAGCCCTGCGCGGGCGGCTCGTCGGGGTGGCTGGACCGGCCGTAGCCGCGGGCCTGGATCGTGTACACGTGGTAGCCGGTGGGCGGCGCGGCCAGGCAGGCCGGGTACGCGCCCGGGTCGAACGCCATCGCGGACGACAGGACGACCTCGTCTCCGTCGCCGTACTCGTCGTAGTACAGCTCGGCGTCCGCTATCTGCATCACAGGCATGGGGAGCCCTCCTCATCGTCGGGCCGGTGGTCCGGCGTCGACCGTGGTTCGGTGGGGGCGAGGAACAGCCGGATCTGCTCGATCAGCGGCTCCGGCTCCTCGTCCAGAAGCGTGGTGTGGCCGTGGTCCTGGAACAGGACGAGGCGGGCGCCGGGGACGGCGGAGGCCGCCCGCAGGTTGTCCTCGGGCCGGCAGAGCCGGTCCTGGATCCCGCCCGCGACCAGGACGGGGATGTCGATGGCGCGCAGCGCGTCCGCGACCTCGGCGTCGGTGCGCAGGTGGGGGAGGGCGACGCCGGCCCGCGGCAGGGCGCTCTGGGCGAGCGTTTCGAGGCCCTTCAGATAGGACTCGCGCGCTCTCTCGCGCCGCCGCAGCCGGACCGGGTCGGACGTGGGCGGCCGCATCGACGCGAAGACTTCCTCGGCCAGCCGCCGGTCGCGGACGGCGGCCTCGCGCTGCTCCCACCCGGACGGCGGCCGGGACCCGCCGTCACGTCCGTGCGGTGCGCCGACGACCGAGATCAGCGCCCGGAGGCCCGGCGGGCGATCGAGCGCCAGGTGCCAGCCGACGACCGCGCCGTGCGACGCTCCGGCGTAGACGTAGTCCGTCTCGCCGAGGGCCTCGGCCACGCGGGCGACGTCCAGTGCCCACCGCCGGTACCAGCGGTCGCCCAGGTCCTCGTTCGGGCGCAACGTGCCGTCGGTCCCGCGCAGTTCCAGGGACAGCACGTTCCAGCCCGGGGTGCCGGCCAGCATCCGCAGCCACGGCGGACGGGACGGGCCGCCCGGTCCCTGGTGCGCCGCGACGACCGTCCGCGCGCCGCGGCCGAGCCGCGTCCAGCGCAGGTCGGCGCCGTCCACCCGCACCGAGCCCTCGGCCGCCCGCGCGTGCCCCGTCGCGCGCGTGTCTCCGGCAGGCGGCGGACCGGTGGCCGCACGGCGGGTCATGGCGCCAGCTCCTTCATCAGCCGGTCCCGGACGCCCTCGGCCGCGCTGTCGACCGTCGAGACGATCCGCCCGAGCTTGAGGACGGCCACGCGGTCGGCGACCCGGAGGCTGAGGTCGACGTTCTGCTCCGCCATGAGCAGGGACGTGCCCCGCCGCTCCCGTTCGGCCCGCAGGACGTCGCCGACCGTGTCGACGACGCTGGGCTGCAGGCCGTCGCTGATCTCGTCGATGATCAGCAACCGCGGTTCGCGGAGCAGCGCCAGGGCGAGCACGAGCATCTTCTGCTCCCCGCCGGACAGCGTGCCGGCGGTCTGCCAGAGCCGCTTCTCCAGCACCGGGAAGTACGCGAGCACTTCCTCGCGCCGTTCGGCCTTGTGGCCGCGGCGGGCGTGCATCGTGGCCGCCTGAAGGTTCTCCGCGACGGTCAGGTCGGCGAACAGGTTCCCCTCCTGGGCGGCGTAGCCGACGCCCAGGCGCACGATCCGGTGCGGCGCGCGGCCGGTGATATCGGCGCCGCCGACGCGGACCGCGCCGGCGGCCCGCCCGGCATGCCCCATGATCGCCTTGAGCAGCGTCGTCTTGCCCATGCCGTTGCGGCCGACGACCGCGAGCGCCTCGCCGGGGGCGACGTCGAACGTCACGCCGTGGATGACGGTCGCGGCGCCGTACCCGGCGTCGAGGTCCCGGACGTGCAGGTCGAGGGTCTCCGCGGTGCCCGCGCTGGTGCCGGCGCTCATCGGACCGCCGTCCCGAGGTAGGCGCTGCGCACGACCTCCGAGCCCCGGACGGTCTCGGGCGGGCCGTCCTCGATGACGCGGCCGCCGTGCAGCACCACGACGCGGTCGGAGACCCGGATGACGAAGTCGAGGTCGTGTTCGATGAGCACGACCGCGATCCCGATGTCGCGCAGATGCTCCAGCACCCGGCCGATGTCGTGGCGCTCGTGGGCGGTCAGGCCGGCGGTGGGCTCGTCCAGGATGATCACGCGGGGCCGCGCCGCGACGGCCATCGCCACCTCCAGGCCCTGCCGCAGGCCGTGCGAGAGGTCGGACGACAGGGTGCCGGCCCGCCCGTCCAGCCCGGCGATCCGCACGATGTCGACCACGGCCGGGGCGACCTCGACGGTCGCGCTGCGCCGCCATGGCGAGGGCGGCGCGCCGCGCCGGTCGGCGAGCAGCAGCGCCTCGGCCACGGTGAGGCTGGCGAAGACCGACGGGATCTGGAACTTGCGCCCCACGCCCGCGCGGGCGATCCGGTGCGCCGCCGGGCGCTCGCCGAGCCGGTGCCCCGGCAGGAGGTACTCGACCTCGCCCTGCGCCCGCAGCCGCCGGTCGGTGACGACGCTGGTCAGCGTCGACTTGCCGGCGCCGTTGGGGCCGACGACGCACAGCAGCTCCCCGGCGACGACGTCGAGGGTGACGCCGTCCAGCACGCGCAGGGACCCGTAGCCGAACACCAGGTCGCGGATGCGGATCACCGGCCGCCCGCCGCCGGGTTCCCCGGCGGGCCGGGCGGGCGCGGCGGTGACGGCGCGGCCGCGCGGCGGGTACCGGCGGGAGAGCAGCCGCCCGGCGAGCCGGACGAGCGGGCCGATGAGCCCGCCGGGGACGAACACCACGACGGCGATCAGCAGCGCGCCCTCGATGATCGTCCACTGGGCGGGGAAGTGCTCGTTCAGCTTGGCGCCGGCCAGGCTCATCACGATCGCGCCGATCATCGGGCCGACGATGGTGGCGCGGCCGCCGACGGCGACCCACACCAGCATCGAGGTGGCGAGCGTGAAGCCGAACTGGCCGTCGTTGGCGACGCCGGTCATCATCGCGAACACCGCCCCGGCGAGCGCGGTGACGGCGGCGCCCGCCGTGAACACGCCGATCTTGACGTTGACGTCGTTGTAGCCGAGGTAGCGGGCCCGCGGCGCGTTGTCGCGGACGGCCCGCATCAGCAGCCCGAAGTCGCTGCGCACGACCACCAGCGCCACCGTGACCGTCACGGCCAGCAGCGCGGCGGTGATGTAGTACCAGCCGAGCGGGGTGACGTTCTGCAGGTTGAAGCCGAACAGCCCGTTCTCGCCGCCGCCGAGCGCCGGCGTCTGGTCGTAGACGGTGACGGCGGCCGTGGCGAGCGCGAGCGTCACCACGACGATGTAGAAGTCGTTCGAGCGGCGCGACGACAGGCACAGCCGCGCGACGCTCGCGGCCAGGGCGGTCGCGGCGGCGACCCCGACCAGCGTGCCGAGGGCGTAGCGTCCGAACGAGCCGTGCACCTCGGTGACCAGCCCGACGTCGGACAGCACCGTGGTGGCATGGCCGACCGACAGTGCGCCGATGCCGAACCAGAGGGCGTGCCCGAGGTCGGGGACGCCGGCGTACCCCCACACGAAGTCCAGGCTCACCGCGACGATCGCGTACAGGAACGCCTGGGCGAGGAGCTGCTGGTAGTAGGTGCCGGTGAGGTACGGCGCCACCAGCACGACCACGGCCGCCGCCGCCGTCGCGATGACGACCGGCCTAGACATGGGCCCTCCTGAACCGCCGCAGGTCGATGCCGTCGGGCAGGAGGCCGAGCACGATGACGGCCACGGCGATGACGGCGACGGTCGCGTACGCGGGCTTCGACCAGTAGGCGAACCCGACCTGCACGACCGACAGGGTGATGCCGGAGACGACCAGGCCGTGCAGCGTCCGGCCGGACATCATCACCGCGAGGAACGCGGGGATGAGCAGGTTGCCGGCGAAGTTCGGATCGATCCCGGAGATCGGGCCGAGCAGGACGCCGACGAACCCGGCGAGCGCGCAGCCGAGCACGAACGTCGCCTGCCGGACCAGCAGCGTGTTGATGCCGCTGTCCTCGGCGAGGTCCGGGTCGGCCATGCACATCCGCACCCGCAGCCCGACGCGGGTGAACCGGGTCAGTGCCCACATCGCCGCCACCAGCAGGATCGCGGCCGCCACCAGCAGCACCCGGTACTTCTGCCAGGTGGTGCCGAACAGGTGGAACGAGCCGTGCAGCGGCGTCGCCATGACGCGGCTGTCCGGGCCGTACCGCAGCGTGATGAGCTGGGTCAGGATCAGCGACAGGCCCCAGGTCGCGAGCATCGTCTCCAGCATCCGCTCCCGGACGCGGCGCAGCAGCAGCGTCTCGGCGGCGGCGCCGATCAGGCCGGCGAGCACCGCGGCGGCGAGCGCCCCCGTCCAGAAGCCGAGCCGGGGCCCGACCTCCAGCCCGGTGTAGACGCCGACGGCCATGAAGCCCGTCTGGGCGAGGTTGACGATGTGCATCAGGCCCAGCACGATCGCCAGCCCCATCACGACCAGCAGCGTGGTCGCGCTCGTGTTGATCATGCTGATCAGAACGGTCATGCCGGTCCCCGCCCGCTCACTGCCGGCACCCGACGGACGGGTCCGCGGACGGGACGGTCTGCAGCACCGACGAGGCGGCGCCGTCCGCGCCGACCTTCCAGATGCGCATCGGCATCGTCACGTAGCGGTTCGCGCCGGCCGTGAGCGTGCCGCTCGGCGTGTCGGTGGTCGCGGACGACAGGGCCTTCCCGATGGCCGCGGACGTCGGCCTCGCGCCCTTGGGCAGGCCGTCGAGCGCCTTGCCGACCAGCGCCATCCCCTGGTAGCCGAGGATGGCGTCGCCCGGGTTCACCTTCGGCGCCGCCGCCTTGAGCGCCGCGACGTAGGCGGTGTTGGCGGCGTTCTGCGCGGCCGGGTCGTAGGGGCCGGCGTAGACGACGCCCGCCGCCGCGGAACCGAGCGCCCGGGCGGTCTTGGTGACCATCTGCATGTCGCCCTGGACCAGCTTCTTCGTGCCCGCGTTCGCGGCGAACTGCTTGTGGTAGGTGATGTTGTCGCCCGCGACGACGGCGCTGAACACGGTGTCGGCGCCGGACGAGACGATCTTGGAGATGTCCGGCGAGAAGTCGGAGGTGCCGAGCGGCTCGTAACCGGTGCCGACGACCGTGCCGCCGTGCGCCTCGACCTGCGACCGCACGATGGCGAAGGTCGCCTTCGGCGAGGCCGAGTCGGTGCCCACCAGGTAGAACCTCTTCGAGCCGTGCGCGAGCAGGTACTCGATGAGCGGCAGCGCCGCCTGCTTGGGGGAGGGGCCGTAGTTCCACATGTTCGGGAAGCAGAACTCGGTCGCGCCGGTGGCGAACGAGACGTACGGGATCTTCCGCGCGGCGGCGACGGCCCGGCACGCCTGGGCGTTGGCGGCGGGCTGCCCGGCCACGATCAGGTCGACGTGGTCCTGGTTGACGAAGCGCTGGCACACCTGCGTCGAGGTGGCCGGATCGCTGGCGTCGTCGCCCTTCTTCAGGACGAGCTTCCGGCCGCCGGACTTCTCGTGGACCCTGACGGCGCTCTCGACGCCGCCGGTGAAGCCCCCCGCGTAGAGCGCGGCGGTCCCGGACAGCGGTGCGATGTAACCGATCTTGATGGTCGAGCCGTCGCCGCCCGCCTCGCTCGTCCCGCACGCGGTGAGGGGGAGCAGCAGCGAGGCGGCGGCCGCACCGAGAATCCGCGCACGCGACCTCGGTGGACGGGACGGCGGCGTGGTGAGGGTGGATGGACGGCTTCTCCCGGTGTTGGCGAACATCCGGGTACCTCCTTGGTGACGCGACGCCGCGTAGGGCGCGAAGGAGTGCGTGGGGTGGGGTGTTCGATGCCGCGGACGTCACCGCCGTCACGGCATGCGGGAAGGGCGGCGCGCGCGCATGGCGCGCCGCGTCGAGCGGGTGGGTCAGAGGGATGGGCGGTGCCCGCGGGGGGCGGGCGGGAGGGGGCCTCGGGGGCCGGTCACCACCAGACGTCGCGGTGGGCGTCCTCGACCACCTCGACGAGCCGGGCGACGGACGGCGCTTCGAGGTCGTCGAAGCGCAGCGGCCGGCCGTCCCGGTGGGCGCGGACGGTGCCCAGCGCCAGGTCGGCGAACTGGGCGGTCACCGCGTCCAGGCCGAGCGCGCCGTCGGCCTTGTACCACTGGGTGACCAGCGTGGTCGAGCGCATCAGCGCGATCCGCGCCAGCGACGCCGACCCGAAGGCGAACACGCCCTCCGCCCGGCCGCGGGTCAGGACGCCGGTCCACAGCCGGTTCGTGAGGGCGCGCTGACGGCTGATCGCCGGATGGTCGGACCAGTCGCGCGCGTGCAGCTCCTGCTGCAGCAACTGGCCCATCTGCGGATGCTTGACGGGGATGATGATGTGGACGCCGATCAGGGCGGCGAGCTGCTCCTCCGGACGGTCGACGATCGCGCAGGCGTTCTCCAGCGCCTGGCCGTGCCTGCTGAGCCCCTCCAGCACGAGGTCGCTCAGGGCCTCGTCCTTGGAGCTCAGGTAGTGGTAGAGCATCGAGGTGCTCACGCCGGCGTGCGCGCCGATCTCGCGGATCCCGGTCGCGTGGAACCCCTTCTGGGAGAAGAGCTCCAGCGCCGCCTGCGAGAGCCGGACGCTGGCGGGCGCGCCGTCCGCGGTCCGGCGGCCGCGCCGCCCCCGCGCCGCCCCTTCGGCGTTCCCGCTCATCCGGCCTCCTCGATGCGCTGCGGATTCCGGTCGATCGATCGGTCGATCGAACCGTTGCCGCCGACCGTACCTATCGATCGATCGATCGGTCAATAGGGTCGCCGACGCCGGGGCGTGGAAGTCTGCGGGGTGGGGCCGCTTATGTTGGAGTGGTGGGCCCGAGGCTGGTGAACCGGGGGAGGTGAGGCCCATGACCGGGACTCTGCCCGCAGCGTGGATCTCGGGCGCCGACGGCGATCTGATCCGTGCCGATGCGATCGTGATCCTGCGTCTGGACAGGACCGGGCGGCTGACGGCGCAGCTGCGCGACGAGGCGAAGGTCAGCGTGACCCTCCTGGAGGGCGCGCCCGGTGGCGGCCATCCGCCCGCCGACTTCCACCGCGCGCTGGCCCGGATGATCGCCGAGGCGGCGGCCTCCGGGAGCACGCAGTTGATCAGCGCGCGCCATGTGGACGGCGCGTGGCGCTGGGTCAGCGAGCCTTTGTAGGCGGAGCGCGCGCGGGGCGTTCAGGAGACGATCAGGAAGACCGCGGCGATGACCGCGCAGACGGCGACCACCGCCACGGCCATGCCGCCGGCGAGGCCCCTCATCAGCCCGAGGTACTCGTCCTTGATCGTCATGCGCTCGTCGCCCCTCGTGCGAGCCGGGCTCATGGACGGGCGGCGGAGACGTCGCAGGAGGCGAGGATCTCCCATGGCAGCGGATCGCCGGCCTCGGCCGCCGTCCTGCCCAGGGCCTCCTCAGCGCGGGACCGGGGCGTCTCGGGCGGAATGACCAAGAGGAGGAGCGGCTCGTCACGGCCGCACGCGACCGCGACCATGTGGTCCAGATGGGGAAGCCAGCCCACCCTGATCGCGCGGCCGAGGGCGGTGATGCGGAGCGGGACGTGGTCCCAGTCGTCGAAGTCGATGGTCAGGCGGGTGGCCATGCCCAGCCGGTCGGCCAGGGCGATCACCAGTTCGGGGAGTTCGGCGGCCGCGTCGCGCGACCGGGGCCACCAGCCGCCGTCCATGATCCCGCGCCCGGTGCCGTCCGGCCTCAGGCGCAGCCGGGGCGTCGGCGGCGGGATCAGGGGCGGCACGGCCGTGCCGGGAAGGTGGGCGAGTCGAGTGCTCTGGCGGGCCATCTCGAAGGGCCCCATTCTCGGTCCGGTGAGGACCGGGTCGTGATCCCCGAGGACGGCGCCGGCAAGGCGGCCCGCGCGCGAAATGCCCTCGAATGGCCAGCCTACGCCATGCGCTCGGGCAAAACCCTGCCGCGTCCCTGATCGGACCGCGGATTTCGGGCAATCACGGTAATGGGCACCACCGAACCAACGGGCAACATCGAAACCAGGGGGAGCACACGATGAGCGGCTGGACCAGTCAGGAACTGGAGACGATCGCGAACGCCGACGAACTGCAGATCGCACCGGACCAGGACGGCGGCGGGCGGCGCGGTCCCACCACGATCTGGGTGGTCGGCGACGGCGACGAACTCTACGTCCGCTCCTACCGCGGCGGCCAGGGCACCTGGTACCGCACCGCCCGCGCCACCGGCCACGGCCGCATCAGCTCCGGCGGCGTCACCAAGGACGTCACCTTCACCGACGCGGCCGGCGACCCCGACCTCAACGCCCGCCTCGACACCGTCTACCGCACCAAGTACGGCCGCTACGCCCGCCAGTACGTCGATCCCATGGTCGCCGACACCGCCCGCGCCACCACCCTGAAACTCACTCCGCGCTGAACGGCCGCCGCGGCGGGACCACCGCCGGCGCATGGGCGAGAGTCCACCAGGATGATCGCCGTACAGCGATCTTCAACACCGTCACCGGCGGCCGATCTTGTCGAGTTCGGCGAGATCGTCGGGGGAGAGCCGCACTGCCGCGCCCGCGACGTTCTCGTGCAGGTGGGCCGCTGACGAGGTGCCGGGGATGAGCAGGATGTTCGGCGACCGCTGGAGCAGCCAGGCCAGGGCGACGGACATCGGCGACGCGCCGAGCCGGCCGGCCACGGCGGAGAGCGCCGAGGACTGCAGCGGGCTGAAGCCGCCGAGCGGGAAGAAGGGCACGTAGGCGATGCCCTCTTCGGTGAGCTCGTCGATCAGCTCGTCGTCCTGCCGGTAGGCGAGGTTGTACATGTTCTGCACGCACGCGATCGGCGCGATCGCGCGTGCCTCCGCGACCTGCTCGGCCGTCGCGTTGCTCACGCCGAGGTGCCGGATCAGGCCCTGCCGCTGGAGTTCGACGAGCGTTCCGAGGGGCGCGGCGAGCGAGCCGGGCCGGGGCCCCTGAGCGTCGCCGAGCCGGAGATCGACCAGGTCGAGCGCCTCGAGGCCGAGGTCTTCGAGGTTCTCGTGGACGGCGCGGCGCAGGTCCTCGGGCTCGCGGGCCGGGGGCCAGCCGCCCTGCCGGTCGCGGGCGGCGCCGACCTTGGTCGCGATGTGCAGCGCCTCGGGGTAGGGGTGCAGCGCTTCGCGGATGAGCCGGTTGGTGAAGCGCGGCCCGTAGGCGCCGGCGGTGTCGATGTGCGTGATCCCGAGGTCCCTGACCTCGCGGAGGACGGCGAGTGCGGCGTCGCGGTCGGCCGGCGGGCCCATGACCCCGGGGCCCGCGAGCTGCATGGCGCCGTAGCCGAAACGGGAGGCCGTCAGGTCGCCCAGGGTCCAGGTGCCGCCGGGGAGGGAAGGGGAGGACATTCGCTACCTCTGTCGCTGGTGGTGTGCCGGGAAAGGGCCTTGCGGCTCTTCGGCCAGCCTCGGGGAGTAACGTTCTGAAAGGAAGTAGGCACCTGAAAGTGCGTAGCAAACCCTGAGAGGGCGCGAAGGAGCGGGCAGTGGCGACGACGACGGCGGCCCAGCGGCGGGCACGGTCCAAGGTGGAGTACGACGCGTTCCTCGCGGCGTGTCCGAGCCGCGACCTCCTCAACCGGATCTCCGGCAAATGGGTCGCGCTGATCCTCTCCGCCCTCGGCGGCGGCGGCCCGCGCCAGGTGGAAGGCGAGTGCGCTGGCGAACCCCGGGCGATGCGCTACTCGGAGCTGTCGCGCATGCTGGCGGGCGTCAGCCAGAAGATGCTCACCCAGACGCTGCGCTCGCTGGAGCGCGACGGACTCGTCAGCCGCACCGTGGTGCCCACCGTGCCCGTCACCGTCACCTACGAGCTGACCGACCTGGGCGTCTCGCTGCACCGCATGGTGCGCGGCCTGAAGACCTGGGCCGAGACCCACATGGACGACGTGATCGCGAACCGCGCGGTGTACGACACCGGGACCGGCTGAACGGCGTCCACCGCCGGCGCCGGCGTGGCGGCGCGGCCGGAGCGCTGGACGGGCTCGCTCCGGTCAGCGGAGGCGGTGGTGGAGCGGGGCGGCCAGGTCGGTGGTCGCCAGGACCAGGGCCACGGTGTAGTCGATGAGGTGGTCGCGGTCGATGTCCAGCTCGCCGCGGAACCAGGCGGTGAACAGGTCCCAGAGGCCGGCGGTGAGGGTCAGGCCGGTCAGTTCCAGGTCGGTGCCGGGGACGGGGACGCGGTCCAGCGTCTCGTGGGCCTGGGCGGCGAAGATGGCGGCCAGGGTCCGGACGATCTCGACGCGCCGCTGCTGGAGCAGGGGAGAGGACGGGAACGCGCGCGTGAGGATGTGAGCGCGGCGCGGATCGGTGGTCAGGAAGTCGAACACCGCCGTCACCACGGCCCGGGTGCGGGCCCGCGGGTCGCGGGGGGCCTCGCGGGCGGCGGAGAGGATCACGGCGGTGCCCTGGGCGACCTGGTCGTCGACGATCGCCAGCAGCAGGGCGTCGCGGTCGGGGAAGCTCTCGTAGAAGTAGCGGTCGTTGAGCCCGGCTTCGGCGCAGACCTTCCGCACGGTGGTGGCCGCCAGTCCCTGCGTGCCCACCAGTCGCAGCCCCGCCTCGAGCAGCGCGGCCCGGCGGCGGGCCCGGCGCTGGTCGGCGGGAACGCCGCGGTAGGGGCGCGCGCGGGATGTCTCGGGGGTCACGGCTCCGATTCTGCCGCATCCCCTTGACGCGGCCCGCGAAGCTGAGGACGCTGAACACCGGATATTTCTGGTGAATCGACTCACCAGAAAGCGTCGCGGCGAGACGGGAGCGTGAGGTCCGGTGGCGACGGAGAACCCCCCACAGCCGGCACCGGCGGACATCGACCCGAGCGATCTGCGGTTCTGGGCCCGGCCGCTGGACGAGCGCGCCCGGGCGTTCGCGGAGCTGCGCGCCCGGCCGGAACCGGTGTTCATGACCCTGCCCAAGCTGCCGTTCCTCCCGCAGAGCCCCGGTTCCTGGGCGCTGGTCCGCCATGCCGACGTGACCGAGGCCAGCCGCCACCCGGAGATCTTCAGCAGCGAGCCCAGCGCGACCAGCCCGGCGGACATGCCCCGCTGGATGGACAAGTACTTCAACTCGATGATCGACATGGACGACCCGCGGCACGCCAAGATCCGCCGGATCGTCTCCCGGGCGTTCACCCCCAAGATGCTCGCCAAGGCCGAGGACGACATCGCGCGGCGCGCCGCCCGTATCGTGGACGAGCTGATCCGGGCCGGCGGCGGCGACTTCGTCTCCCAGGCCGCGGCGCGGCTCCCGGTCGAGGTCATCTGCGACATGCTGGGCATTCCCGCCCGGCATCACCGGCGCGTGGTGGAGCTGACCAACATCATCGTCGGCTACAGCGACCCCGAGTACGTCGGCGCCACCGTGGAGTACGGCGGTGGCGGGCCGACGATGGGACGGCTCCCGACGCTCCGCATGCTGGGCACGGTGGCGTCGGCGGGGTGGCGGCTGCACCGGCTGGCCGCCCGGCTCGGGCGGGAGCGCCGGGCGGCGCCCACCGGTGACCTGACGTCGGCGCTGGTGAACGCCAACGTCGACGGGGAGCGGCTGAGCCCGCGCGAGTTCGGCGCGTTCTTCCTGCTGCTCGTCGTCGCGGGGAACGAGACCACCCGCAACGCGATCGCGCACGGGCTGAGGCTGTTCACCGAGCACCCCGAGCAGCGGGAGCTGCTGCTGGCCGACTTCGACGGGCGCATCGCGGGGGCGGTCGAGGAGATCGTGCGCTTCAGCAGCCCCGTCATCTTCATGCGCCGCAACCTGACGCGCGACCACGAGATGAACGGCCACACCTACCGCAAGGGCGAGCGGGTGACGCTGTTCTACTGGTCCGCCAACCGCGACGAGACGGTCTTCACCGATCCCGACCGCTTCGACATCACCCGGTCGCCGAATCCGCACGTCGGGTTCGGCGGTCCCGGCCCGCACTTCTGCCTGGGCGCCAACCTCGCCCGGCGGGAGATCACCGTCATGTTCCGCGAGCTGTTCGACCGCCTGCCGGACATCACCGCCGGCGAGCCCGACCGGCTCGTCTCCGGATTCATCAACGGGTACAAGCGCCTGCCGTGCGGCTTCACCCCGCCGACCACCTCCTCCGTGCACTCCGGCTAGTCCTGGTCGGTGTCTCCGGCCCAGTGCCTCCCTGACGTAGGATCACGCGGGCCGTCGGCCACGGCGTCACGCCTCGCACCGGTCATCGGAGGATGAGGGGCAGGGTCTCCCAGCCGCGGACCGTGGAGGTCTGTCCCAGCTTCGCGTTCTCCCAGTCGACCTCCCAGGTGGGGAAGCGTTTCAGGATCTCCTCCAGGGCGATCCTGCCCTCCAGGCGGGCGAGCGCGGCGCCCAGGCAGTAGTGCCCGCCCAGGCCGAAGGTGAGCAGGTGGCCCATGCTGCGGTGGATGTCGAAGCGGTCGGGGTCGGGGTAGCGGTCGCTGTCGCGGTTGGCGGAGGCCACGATGAACACGATGGCGCTCCCGGCCGGGACGGTCCGGCCGTGCAGCTCCACGTCCGTGGTGACGTACCGGGCGATGGAGTGGCCGGTCGGCTCGTACCGCAGGATCTCCTCGATGGCGCCCGGGATCAGCGACGGGTCGGCGACCAGTTCGCGGCGGGCGTCGGGGTGGCGCGCGAGGACGGCCCCGGCCCAGCCGATGAGCCGCCCCGTCGTCTCGTTGCCCGCGCCCGCCACGACCGAGACGTAGGTCAGCACCTCGTCGCGGGTGAGGGTGCGGGTCCGGCCGTTCTCGTCCTCGAACCGGGCGGTCAGCAGCTCGGTCATGAGGTCGTCGGACGGGTGCTTGCCGCGCCAGTCGATGTACTCGCCGAACGCCTCGGTGTTGAGGACCGCGCCGCCGTCGAGGTCCATCCGCCCGCCGTCCTCGGTGCGCAGCGAGTCGTCGACCATGTCGCGGATCGCCGGCTGGTCGGCCTCGGGGATGCCCAGCAGCATGCCGATGACGCGCATCGGGAGCTCGGCGCCGACGGCGGCGACCAGGTCGAAGCCGTCCGCGCCGGCGAGGGGGTCCAGGGTGCGGGTGCAGAAGTCGCGGACCTTCGGCTCCAGCATGCCGATCCGCCGGGGGGTGAACAGCCGCGACAGCAGGCGGCGGTGGATGTCGTGGGTGGGCGGGTCCTCGAAGATGACGGTGCCCGACGGGATCTCCAGGCCGGACTGGACGATCTCCAGGATGTCCCCGCGCGAGGAGGAGAACGTCCGCCAGTCCGGCAGGCCGCGCTCGACGTCGGCGGCCCGGGTGAGCGCGTAGAAGTCGTGCTTCTCGTTGTAGTAGAGCGGCATCTCCTCCCGGAGCCGGCGGTAGATCGGATACGGGTTCTGGGCGATGCCCGCGTCGTAGGGGTCCCAATAGATGTCGCTGCCGTTCTCCACCTTCTGCACCTCTCGGACTCCTGTGGCTCGCGGTCGCGGGTCTGGGGTGGTCACTTGAGCAACGCGCCCGCGTCGACCGGCAGGGGGACGCCGGTGACGTAGCGGCCCTCGTCGGAGACCAGGAAGAGGATCGCGTTGCTGACGTCCACCGGCTCGACCCAGGGGACCGGCAGGGTGTTCATCATCTGCGAGACCGGCGCCATGTCGTCGGCGGTCGGGTTCGTCAGGTCGGGCCGGAACATCCGGTACGTCATGTCGTTCATCAGCATCGGGCTGTTGACCTGCGTCGGGTGGACGGAGTTGACGCGGATGCGGTGCTGCGCGAACTCCACCGCCATGCTCCGCATCAGCCCCACCACGCCGTGCTTGGAGGCGATGTAGTTGCCGATGTTCGGGTGGGACTTCAGCCCGCCGACGGAGCTGGTCAGCACGATCGCGCCGCCGCGTCCGCCCTCGATGACGTGCGGGACCGCGGCCTTGACGGTGTGCCAGACGCCGGTGAGGTTGACGTCGATGGAGTCCCGCCACAGCTTCTCGCTCATCTTCTCGATCGCGTCGCCGGCCGCGGCGAGCCCGGCGTTGGCCAGGATGACGTCCAGCCGGCCGAACCGGCTCACGCCCTCGTCGACCGCCGCCTTCAGCGCGTCGTAGTCGCGCACGTCGGCCTGGACGGCGTGGATGCGCCGGCCCGCCTTCTCGACCTGGGCGACGGTCTCCTCCAGGTCCTCGGGGGTGGACATGGGGGTGGGCACGCTGTCGATCTGCTCGCAGACGTCGACGGCGATGATGTCGGCGCCCTCCTCCGCGAGGCGCACGGCGTGGCTGCGGCCCTGACCTCGGGCGGCACCGGTGATGAACGCGACCTTGCCTTCGACTCTCCCGGGCATGGTGTCCCTCTCTCGGCTCTCGGCTGACGGAGTTCGGTTCGGACGGGTGGGGTGGCCGGCGCCGCTCAGTCCTTCTCGGGCGCCGGTGGACGGGCCGCCGCGCGGACGGCCTTGAGAATCCCCTGGTAGCCGGTGCAGCGGCACAGGTTCCCGGACAGGGCGTCGCGGATCTCCTCGTCGGTGGGATCGGGGTTGTCGTCGAGGAACGCGGTGGCGGAGATGACGAACCCCGGCGTGCAGAAGCCGCACTGCAGGCCGTGGTGGTCGCGGAAGGCGGCCTGGACCGGCGAGAGGCCGCCGTCCGGAGACGACAGCCCTTCGATGGTCGTGACCTCCGACCCGTCCGCCTGCACGGCGAACACCAGGCATGCGCGGACGGCCTCCCCGTCGAGAAGGACCGTGCAGGCGCCGCAGACGCCGTGCTCGCACCCGAGGTGCGTGCCGGTCAGTCCGCAGTGCTCCCGGAGGTGGTCGGCGAGGGTGAGCCGGGGCTGCACCGTCGCACGCCGTACGACGCCGTTCACCTTCATCTCGATGTCGACTTCAGTCACCCGTGGCCTCCTCGACGGCCTTCTTCCAGGCCCGCGCGACCATGGCCGCGCCCACTCGCGTGCGGTAGGCGGCGGATCCGTGCAGGTCCGACGGGACGGACGCGAGTTCGGACATGGCGGCGCGTCCGACATCGGCGGCCGCCACCCCGGCGGCCTCGGCGCCGGTCGCGGCGGCCTCCGCGGCCGGCGCCCGCACAGCGGTCGGGCCGAGCCCGAACAGGCCGATGCCGCAGCGCCGGATCCGGGCGTCCTCGCCGAGCTCGACCGCGACGGCGGCGCCCGCCAGTGCGAAGTCCCCGCGCCGGCGGGCGAACTCCTCGACGGCGAACCCGCTGCGGGCGCCCCGGACGGGGAAGGCGATCCCGGTGAGCAGCTCGTCCTCCGCCAGGGCGGTGCTCCACAGCCCGGTGAAGAACCCGGCGGCGGGGATCGTCCGCCGCCCCCGGGGCGAGTACGCCTCCAGCCGGGCGTCGAGGGCGAGCGCCACCGCGGGGTACTCGGCGGCGGCGTCGGCGTGGGCCAGCGACCCTCCGATGGTGCCGCGGCTCCTGATCTGGAAGTGGCCGATCAGGGGAGTGGCGCGGGCCAGCAGCGGGACGGCGCCGGCGACCTCGCCGGACCGCTGGATCGCGGCCTGCGTCGTGCCCGCGCCGATCCATAGCGATCCGCCGCGGCGCTCGACGCCGCGCAGGCCCGGCACGCGCCGCAGGTCGACCAGGTGGCCGAAGACCGCCAGCCGCAGGACGAGCATGGGGGGCGAGGCTCTGCCCGCCGGCGATGGCCTTGGCGTCCTCTCCGAGGCCGGCGAGGAGGCCGACCGCCTCGTCGAGGGTCGCCGGGGCGTGGTACTCGAACGATGCCGGTTTCATGGCCGGGCCGCCCGCGCGGCGGCGTCGAGCGATTCCACGATCGACGCGGGGGACAGCGGCAACCGGGTGATCTTCACGCCGAGCGGCGCGAGCGCGTCGGCGACCGCGTTCGCCACCGCGGGCGGCGAGCCGATCGCGCCGCCTTCGCCGACGCCCTTGTAGCCGCCCGCCCCGGGCCCCGGGGACTCCAGATGCCCGTACTCTATGGTGGGCACTTCGGTGGTGGTGGGCAGAAGGTAGTCCATGAAGGTCGTGGTGAGGGGATTGCCGTCCTCGTCGTAGGCGAAGTGCTCGTACAGGGCTCCGCCGATCCCCTGCACCGTGCCGCCCGCGATCTGCCCCTCCACCACGTTCGGGTTGATCATCGGTCCGCAGTCCTCGGCGACGACGTAGCGCAGCAGCCTCACCTCGCCCGTGACGACGTCGACCTCGCACGTGCAGACATGCGTCGCGTTGGCCCAGACCGCCATGCTCCGCGCCCGGTACCGGCCGCTCGCCTCCAGCCCCGGGGGCACGCCGGGCGGCAGGCCCTCGGTCCGGAAGTAGGCGATCGAGGCGATCTCGGCGTAGGACAGCTCGGCGCCCGGCGTGCCGCGCACCCGGGCCCGCCCGGCGGAGAGCTCGATGTCGCCGGCGGAGGCCTCCAGCCGGTGCGCGGCGATCGCCGTGATGCGCTCCCGCAGGACGGACGCGGTCTCGGCGATGGCTCCGGCGGTCATCGAGCCGGACCGGCTGCCGCCGGTGCCGCCGCCGAACGGCGTGACGGCCGTGTCGCCCTGGACGGTGTTGACGTCGGCGATGTCCACGCCGAGGGCGTCCGCGGCGAGCTGGACGACGGTGGTCTCGATGCTGTTGCCGCTCGACCCTCCGGCGACGTACACGTTCACCTTGCCGGACGGCTCGATCCGGATCGTCGCGCCCTCGGTGGCGTGGACGCCGACGCCGCTCGTGGTCGGCTCGATGTAGGTGCACGTGCCGACGCCCAGGTAGCGGCCCTCGGCACGAGCCCGCGCCTGCTCCTCGCGGAACGCCTCGTAGTCCAGGACGTCCAGCGCGTGCTCGAAGGTCTCCAGCGGCGTGACCTCGGTGTAGGGCATGCCGTTGGGGTTGGTCAGCGGCAGCTCGTCGCGGCGCAGCAGGTTGCGGCGGCGCAGCTCCGCCGGATCCGTCCCCATCTCCCGCGCCGCGATGTCGAGGAGCATCTCGCGCGCCACCGACTCGAACTGCCAGGGCCCGCGGTAGGCGGTGCGTCCGGTCGTGTTGGAGAACACCGACTTGCAGGAGAACGCGGCCTCGGGGACCCGGTAGGGGCCGGGGAAGAGCAGCCCGACGACCGCCGTGGTCTGCACCGGCCATGGCGTCGGGTAGGCGCCCGCGTCCTGCACGTGGTCGATGGCGGCGGCCAGGATCCGGCCGTCCCCGTCGAAGGCGATGCGGGCGTCGCCGTGCTCGTGGCGCCCCTGCCCCGCCGCGATGAGGTTCTCCTGCCGGTCCTCGATCCACTTCAGCGGGCCGGGCACCTTGCGCGCCGCGAGCATCACGCACATGTCCTCGCGCTGCGGCACGGCCTTCTGCCCGAAACCGCCGCCGGTGTCGCGCATCACGACCCGGATGCGGTGCTCGTCCAGCCCCAGCAGCCGGCTGCAGAACAGCCGCGTCTCGTGCGGCGTCTGCGTCGACGCCCAGATCGTCATCTCGCCGCTGGACGGCGACCACTCCGCGACCAGGCCGCGCGTCTCCATGGGCACGGCCGCGTAGCTCTGCTGGTAGAAGGTCTCCCTCGCCACATGGGCCGCCCGTGCGAAGACGTCCGCGAGGTCGTCCACCGGGCGCCCGGCGAGCTCGCCGGCGAGGTTGCGAGGATAGGCGGGGTGCACACGCTCCGCGGACTCGTGCGCCGCCTTGTAGTCGACGACCGGCCGCAGCGGCTCGTAGTCGACGACGACGAGCTCGGCGGCGTCCTCGGCGATGTAGCGGTCGTCCGCGACCACCAGCGCGACCGGGTCGCCGACGAACCGCACCTCGCCCTCGGCCAGCGGGGGGCGCGGCGTGTCCGGGACGTCGGGGCCCATCAGCGAATACCACGGCTCGCGCACGCCGGGGTTGAGGTCGTCCGCCGTGAAGACGGCGTGGACGCCCGGGAGCGCCAGCGCCTCGGCGGCGTCGACGCCGAGGATGCGGGCGCGTGCCAGCGGGCTGCGGACGAAGTGCGCGTGCACCATGCCCGGCCGCACCACGTCGTCCACGAACGTTCCGTGACCGGTCAGCAGCCGCGGGTCCTCGACCCGGGGCGTTCGTGCGCCGGCGTAGCGGGCGGCGGCCGCCGGAGGCGCGCTCACCGTTCCGCCCATTGCGCTCTGGCCTTCGTCGCCGCCGTCGGTCGATCGACGGGGGAGGGCGCGTTCACTGCCATGGAGCAGCTTCTCCGTTCTTCTCGGAGGCCGATGGTCGGAGGGGGGCGGACGAATCGGCGGGCGCGGCCGCCGGACAGGGCGCGCCGCCCGTGCCGGCCGGGTGCCCCGCCGTTCGAATGATGCGGCGCATCCTTTGCTAAACGACTGTTTAACACCCGCACCGTGGACCGTCAAGGAGAAGAGACATGAATTCGCCTCGCCGCATGGGTCCGGAGAATTCCAAGACGCGATTCCTGCTGCTGGACATCGCCGAGCGGCTGATGCTGGAGGAGGGGTACGCGGCCGTCGGGATCCGGCGCGTGGCACGGGAGGCCGGGGTCACGCCGGCCTTGATCCACTACTACTTTCGGACCTTGGACGACCTGTTCCTCGCCCTGATCCGCAGGCGCTCCGAGCAGGAGCTGGAGGCCCAGGCGCGCGCGCTGGACTCCGGCCGGCTCCTGCACTCGCTGTGGGCCTACAACAGCCACCCCAGGGGAGCGGCGCTGAACGTCGAATTCATCGCGCTGTCGAATCACCGCAAGGCGGTGCGCGCCGAACTCGTCAGTTACGCGGAACGGGCCCGAGAAATGCAAAGGGAGGCGGTCGCCAATTATCTGAGGGCACGCGGAATCGACCCCGAGGCGCTTCCCCCGCTCGCATTGACCGTTCTGATCTCGACGGTCTCCCGAGCGCTCACGATGGAGGACGCGATGGGGCTCACCGTGGGACATGACGAAGCCCTGGCCCTGGTGGAGGGGTACCTGCAGAGGATCGACGGTGCTCCGGTCCGTGAGACGGAATGAACCGCCCGCCGACACGAGGCCGAAGTGCAGGCCCGCCCGGACGTGCCGCGCGGTGCGCCCGGCGGCGCGCGAGGACGCATTCCCCGCATGTCACGCACGGATGAAGACGTTCTTGGTCTGGAGGAACTCCAAGAGTCCTTCTCTGCCTCCCTCTCGTCCGATGCCGCTCTGCTTGTAGCCCCCGAACGGCGCGCCGGGCGGCTGGCCGGAGACACCGTTGACGTGCACGCTGCCCGACCGGAGGAGCGGCACGATCCGGTGCACCCGTGACACATCGCGGGTCTGCAGGTAGGTGCCCAGGCCGTAGGGGGTCGCGTTGGCCAGCTCGACCGCCTCCGCCTCGCTCCCGAAGGGGGTGATCGACAGCACCGGGCCGAAGATCTCCCGGGTGGCGGCCTCGCTCGCCGGATCCACGTCGGCCAGGACCGTCGGCTCGACGAAGTAGCCGTCGCGGACGCGCGGCGCCAGGGACGGCCGGTCGACGGCACGGCCGCCGGTCACGACCCGTGCGTCCTTCCGCGCCCGGTCGACCACACCGAGGACGCGGTCGCGAGCGGCCTGGTCGATGACGGGGCCGAGGGTGGTGCTCGGCTCGAACGGGTCGCCCGCGCGCAGTCCGGCGGCACGCCGGCGGGTGGCCTCGACCACGTCGTCGTACACCTCGCGGTGCACCAGCATCCGGGTGGTGAGATTGCAGCCCTGGCCGGCGAGGTTGAAGCACGACCGCACGGTCAGGGCGACGGCCTCGTCCAGGTCGGCGTCGGGGAAGACCACGTTCGCCGACTTGCCGCCCAGTTCCAGCACCACCGGCTTCACCGTGTGCCGGGCGGCGTCCAGGATCTTCTTCGCGGTCGGGATCCCGCCGGTGAAGGAGATCTTCCCGACGTCCGGATGCCGGACCAGCCGGTCGCCCGCCTCCGCGCCGCCGGGCAGCACGTGCAGGACGCCCGGAGGAAGGCCCGCCTCCAGGGCGATCTCCGCGAACCGGGCCACCGCGAAGGGGGCGAGCTCGGACGTCTTGACGACCACGCAGTTGCCCGCGGCGAGCGCGGGCGCCACCTTCATGCCGATCGAGGTGATCGGCCCGTTCCAGGTCACGATGACGCCGATGACGCCGTACGGCTCGGGGAGCGTGTAGTCGAGGCCCGCGGTGAGCGCGGGGCTGAGCGGGATCGTCGCCCCCTCGATCTTGTCGGCCCAGCCCGCGTAGTACCCGAACCAGCCCGCGCAGAGATGCGCGAGCGCCGCGGACATCGCCGCCGGGGCGCCGATCTCGAGGGTGATGAGGCGGGCGAGCTCGGGGACCCGGGCCTCCATCGTCTCCTCGATCCGCTGCAGGACGCGCCGGCGCTTGTCGGGGGACAGCGCCCTCCACGCGGGAGAGGCGGCCTTCGCCGCCTCGACCGCCGCGTCCACCTCGCTCGGCCCGCTCAGCATGACGGTGCCGTTCGCCCGGGCCGTCGCGGGGTCGACGTGCTCCACCGCGTCCAGGACCGGGCGGTCGAGCCGGCTGCCGTCGATGAGCGGTCCGGTGACGCCGAGGTCGTCCGGAGCGGTCCGAGAAGTGATCATCGTGTGGGTCCCGTCTTGTCCGTAACGGCACGCCGGCGCATCCGGCGACGGCTCCGCCGGATGGGAGGAGAGGATGGGTCGCAAAGATGAGAATCTTCCTACCATCCTCGATCGCATCGAAGTACACCGTGGCCGTGAAGGCAAGGGACTTAACTTTCGGTCGCCTGCATCGATGCAGCTAGAGCGCCCATGGCGGCCGTTGATCGCGCCCTGGATCCCGCCGTTCGCACGTGACCCTCTTGTTTACCAAAGTCCTACGACTTAAAGTTAATCCGTTCGAATTCGACGGACCTCCGAAGGGAGCGGCATGGGGAACGTGCTCGCCGAAAGGACGTATCGCGAGGTGATGACCCGCGAGGCGCCGGCACCGGCCACGCCGCTCGAGGCGGCGGCCCGCGATTTCGTGTTCGGGGAGGTGTGGCCGCGTCCCGGGCTGAGCCGGCGGGACCGCCGGTGGGTGACGCTGACCTGCGTCGGCGCGGCGGACGCCCCCGAGCCGATCGACGCGCACGTCTACGCCGCCCTCAACAGCGGGGACATCGAACTGGAGGCGATGCTCGAGTTCGTGCTGCAGTTCGCCGTCTACTGCGGCTGGCCGAAGGCCTCGCACATCGAAGGCGTGATCCGCCGGCAGTGGGCCCGTATCCTGCGGGAACGCGGGGAGGAGCCCGGGCCGCTGCCGGTCCTCGGCAACGAGGCCCTGGGCGTCGAGGACCGCGACGAGCGCATCAGGCGCGGCGTGGAGGAGTTCGTCGCGGTCAACCTCATCCAGGCGCCGAAGCCCGAGACGCCCTACATCCATGCCGGGATCCTCGGTTTCGTCTTCGGGCATGTCTGGCAACGGCCCGGCCTCACCCGCAGGGAACGGCGCATCATCACCGTGGCGAGCGTCGCCGTCTGCGACTCGCCCACGCCGCTGCGGTCGCACGTCGGCGCGGCGCTGAACTCCGGCGATGTCTCCAAGGAGGAGATGGACGAGATCGCGTTGCAATTCGCCGCCTACTACGGCTTCGCCAAGGGCGAGGCGCTCGGGAGCACCGCCGACGCGATATGGGCCGACAGGGCCCGTTGACGCTCGATGGCACCGGTCCTCCTACGATGGAAGTCGCCGGAATGAATGAGAATGCAGTCGGCTTACCTCCCCGGGCGGATTCATGGTGTCCATGTCGGTCTCGACGTCGTCCACGAAGACGGAGATAATCCGCGCCGCGGAACGCCTCTTCGCCCAGCACGGCATCGACGGGGTATCGCTTCGGCAGATCGGCGCCGAGGCCGGCAACGGGAACAAGTCCGCGGTCCAGTACCACTTCGGGACGAAGGAGCGCCTGCTCCAGGCGATCTGCGAGCATCGCCTGCCCGACATCCACGAGCGGCGCCGGATGCTCGTCGCCCGGCACCGTCCGCGCGACCTGCGGTCGCTGGTCGAGTGCCACCTCCTCCCGCTGCTGGAGCAGGGCGAGCGGGAGGGCGGCAGGTACCTCACCTTCGTCAGCATGCTGCGGCATCACAACCGCCAGGACGTGTTCGGACGGCTGCCCGAGGAGTACCAGGCGTCGACGCGGGAGTTCGGCGAGCGCGTCGCGGCACTGCTTCCGCACCTCCCCGAGCCGCTGCGGGCCCACCGGATCGCCCAGGTCGTGTCGTTCGGCGTCGAGGCCGCGTCCGACCGCGAACGGGCCCGGGTGAACGGCTATCCGGTCGTGCCGTTCGCGCTCCATGTCGCCGACCTGCTCGACGGCCTCATCGGGTTCCTCCTGGCTCCGGCGTCGCCGGCGGCGCTCGCCGCGCTTGAGGACGCGGAGCCCGGCACGACGTGGCTGCCGTATCTGTGACGGCGGACGGGCGGTTTCGGGAGGTTCGCCGTCCGGAGAGCCGCCGGGCTACCTGATCGTGACACCGGCGTCCACCTTCAACTCCAGGCCGGTGACGTACCGGGACTCGTCGGAGACGAGGAACAGGACGGCGTTGCTCACGTCCCGCGCCTCGACCATCGGGACCGGCAGCGCGTTGGCGTAGATGGGCGCGAGGTCGGGACGCTCCTCGGCGAGCAGGCCGTGCAGCGAGGCCGGCGCCATGCCGGTCGCCACCCCGGTGGGATGGACGGTGTTGACGCGGATGTTCCGCGCCGCCAGCTCGTTGGCCAGCGCCTGGCTCATCCCGACCACGCCGTGCTTGGACGCGGTGTACGGCGTGGTGAGCGGGCTTCCCTTGATGCCGGCGGCGGAGCTGACGTTGACCAGGCTCCCGCCGTGCCCGACCAGGTGCGGGATCGCGGCGGCGCAGGTGTTCCACGAGCCGATGAGGTTGACGTCGAGCACGAGGCGCCACTGCTCGGGCGTGGTGGTGTCCCAGGTGCCGGCGGTGAGCACGCCCGCGTTGGCGACCGAGGCGTCCAGGCCGCCGAGCTCGGCCGCCCCGTCCGCGACGGCCTTGCGCATCGCCGCGGCGTCGCGGACGTCGGCGACCTTCGCCACCGCGCGGCGGCCGTGTGCGCGCACCAGGCGGGCGGTTTCGTCGAGGTCGTCCTTGGTGGCCAGCGCGTACTCCAGGCCAGGCGGCGACTCGCACAGGTCGACCAGGATCAGGTCGGCGCCCTCCTCGGCCAGGCGCAGCGCGTGGGCGCGCCCCATGCCGCGCGCGGCCCCGGTGATCAGGACCCGCTTTCCCGCCACTCGTCCGGACATCGTGTCGCCCGTCCCGTCAGAGCTTGTTGCAGAAGCCGGCGTCGACCGGCATCGCCACGCCGGTGATGAACCTGGCCTGGTCGGACGCGAGGAACGCGACGGCGTCGCTGATGTCGCCGGGTTCGAGCATGTCGACCGGCATCGGGTTCTGCAGGTGCGGCCCTCCGCCCTCGGGGTTCTGCTCGAGCCACTCGGTCATGCCCGGATTGACCGCCATCATCGTGCGGACCGCGGTCGGGTGCACCGTGTTCACCCGGATGCTGTGCGGCGCGAGGGCGTTGGCGAACGTGCGCATCAGCCCCACGACCCCGTGCTTGGACGCCGCGTAGCCGACCCCGCCGCCCTGTGTTCCGCCGAAGCCGCGCAGCCCGGCGGTGGAGCTGGTGATGATGACCGAACCGCCGCGACCGCCCTCGATCAGGTGCGGCATCGCCGCCTTCACGGTGTTGAACGTCCCCGACAGGTTCACCCCGACGACCGCGTTCCAGTGGTCGAGCTCCTCTTCGATGGTCAGCTCGCGGAACGCCATGGGGGCGATGCCCGCGTTGGCGCAGACGATGTCGAGCCGGCCCAGCTCGGCCACGCCCGCGTCCAGCGCCGCCCGCAGCGCGTGGAAGTCGCGCACGTCGGCGACGGCTCCGATCATCCGCCGTCCTTGCTCCTTGACCAGCGACTCCGTCTCGGCCAGCTCCTCCCGGGTGCCCATCGCGTAGCTGTTCGCGGGGATGTCCGCGCAGATGTCGACGCCGATGATGTCCGCGCCCTCGCCCGCGAGGCGGACCGCGTGGCTGCGCCCCTGCCCGCGTGCCGCACCCGTGATGAAGGCGACCTTGCCGTCCAGTTGTCCCACTGCTTCTCGGCCCTTCCCGCTCCACGCCGGCGCGCGGCGACGCCCTTGCGACCTTGCGTCGCGGCCGCTGATTGAACCGATCCGATCCGTCTTCGCATTGCTATAACAAAGAGTTCTTTGCAGTCAACAGTCCGGGTGCGCTGCGGAATCCGGTAGGTTGTGCTCCATGGCTCGTCCTGCGCCTGCGTCCACCCGCGCGGCGACGATCGTCTCCTTCCTCACCGCCCACCCCCTGCAGGGCTTCACGATCAGCGAGCTCGCCCGGCACCTGGGGATGAACATCGCCTCGGCCCACTCCACGCTGGCCGTGCTGAGCGACTGCGGATTCGTCCTGCGGGACCCCGTCCACCGCACGTACGTCCTGGGGCCGGCGCTGGCGGCGACGGGCTTCGCCGCGCTGGAGCGGCACCCGTCGATCGGCGCCGCCATCGCCCAGGCCGAGGTGCTCGCCGCCGAACTCGAATGCGAGATCGGCGTCACGGCCGTCGCCGGGCGGGACGTCGTCATCCTCGCCCAGCGGGGGCCGGAGCCGGCGACCTCGGGCATCGGCTATCCCGGCGACCGGTCGCCCTTGCTCGCCCCGATGGGCGCACCGTTCCTGGCGTGGGCCGACGAGGAGGCCGTCACCGGCTGGCTGGAGCGCGCCGCCGTCGAGCCGCCTCTCGACGCCCTCTACCGGCGCGTCCTCGCGCAGGTGCGGGACCACGGCTTCAGCGTCGCCACCTCCGCGATCGCGGCACCGGCGGTGGTCGAGGCCATGGGCCGGCTCCGCGCCGAACCGACCGATGACGGGGCGGAGCGGAACCTCACGGAGGTGCTGCGGGCGACCGACGAGATGCTCGTGCTCTTCGACGGCCTGGCGGACTCCGACGAGATCGTGTTCAAGGCGATCGCCGCGCCCGTCTTCGACCCGACCGCCCGCGCTCTGCTGGCGCTCAGCATCACCGGATCCGGCGAGCCGGTCCGCGTCGACCGGGTCCTGGCCCTCGGCCGCCGGCTGGTCCAGGCGGCGGGCATCGCGACGCGCCAGTCCCGCGGCCGGGTACCGCGCCGCGACGCGCCCCGTGGCGGCACCGAGCCCGCCGACGCCTTCAGCGGGTGACACCGTGCCTGGACGGTGATGAGGTCCGGGTCTCGGGCCGTGGTCAGAGCGAGTTCGCCCCGCTTCGCTCGTCCGGGCTGAGGCGGTCAGGTTCGCGATGGTCGCCGGGGGGCCGGGTGGCGGCGAGGTAGCCGCTGGCCAGGATGAGTGCGCAGCCGGCCAGTTGGACGAGCGTGGGGCGTTCGGCCAGCACGATGGCACCGAGTCCGACCGCGCCCACCGGGGTGAGAAGAAGCAGCGTCGCGCCGACGTGCGCGGGAAGCGACGGCGTGGCCAGCGCGACCAGAAGCCAGCCCAGGACCTGGCCCAGGACCGCGACCGCCAGCAGCCAGCCGATGGGGGACCATCCGGGAGCGAGGTCGACGCCGTGCCAGACCGCACCGACCGCCAGGGACGCGACGGCGGCCGCGACGATCACGTGCAGGTAGGTCTGCCGGGTCAGCCCGCCTTCGCCGGTTCGCCGGAGCAGGAAGAGGAACCCCGAGTAGCAGGCCGCGGCCATGACCGCGTGCAGCGCGCCGGTGAGCGGGTCGGTGCCCATCGCGCCGCCGACGAGCCCGGCGGTCAGGACGAGGCCGGCCAGCAGGAGCGGCAGCGCCAGGGCGAAGCGGCGTCCCGGCGACTCGCGGTCGACCACCAGCGCCAGCAGCGGCACCAGCAGCACCTGCATGTTCACGACCACCGTCGAGATCCCCGCGCCGGCCTCGGGGATGGCCTGGGTCCACAGCAGCATGTCGCCCGCCAGCAGCACGCCCGCCGCCCACGCCAGCGCCACGGTTCGCCGGCCCGGGCGGCCGTGGCGGCGTTCTGCCAGCGCCAACGGGACCAGGAGCGGCAGCGCCAGCACGCACCGGTAGAAGGAGGCGGTCCCCGGAGAAACGTGGGCCAGGTGCAGCAGCACCGCCGACGCCGACACCGCCAGCGCTCCCACGCCCATGCAGACACCCGGCCACCGCCGCACCCACTCCGGCACCTGAGGCCGACTCGCTCTCCTTCCGGTGCCAGTGCTCATCGGCTCTCCACATCACACGTGTTTCACGGCTCGGGTCGGTCGTCGGGGTCGTACATGACCCATGCCCCGATCCACGCCGCGACGAGACTCAAGACCACAAGGAGCACGATGCAAAGGCAGATCCCTCGGCCAAGCCAAAGCAGCACTGCCGATTGCATCGTGTCGTTGAGGAAGATCAATCCTACTAGTGGAGGAATGAGGGCGAGGGCTCCGATGATCAGGCGCCAGCAGAGCCGTGTGAACCGCTTGCCGATGGCGGCTCGCTCATCCGGCGGTAGATTCGGATTGCGCAAGACCTGCTCCCGGACGCTATTGATCACATGGCCCCGCCGGATCCACGAAGACCACCGACAGCGCCTCTCCGTAGTGGGTGCGCATGCTTTCGCCGGCGGGCGGATCCTGACGGCAGACGACCCGTTCCAGATGGGAGTCACCGTAGCGCGAGCTCGGTTCGCCGTGGAGACTCTGGAATCCGACCCGTTCTCCGATCTGTTTCGCCTGGAAGCCGGTCTTCCCGACGACGTCGGGGACGGTGGGCCAGGCCGTGACACGGCCGTCCGCGGGGCAGGGCACCTGCGGTGGAAGCATCCCGAACTCGACCGTTCTGCTTGCAGCGTTCTCTGTCTGGGTGCAGACGATCCAGGTGCCGGAGTAGGACTCGCCATCGAAGGCATGGCCGTCGCTCAGGGAACGGAAGACGGTGGTGTAGGAGGGGGCGGCACCTTCCCGTTCCCTGCTGACCGCGTCGAGGGTCTTCCCTTTATAGCTGGGAAGGGCCGCGGAAATCCGCGATGCGGGGGCGCTGGGCGCCGTCCGATGGGCTTCCTCATTGCCGGTCGAGCAGGCGGTCAGCGCAAGCGCGGTCATCATGCCAACAATGGTGGAGATGGCACGAGCTCGCATCAGCGGTATCCCTCCATGCGGTCATTGGCGACGTCATCGATGATCATGTCCGATCGGACGCCGGAGCGCCACTCGCTTCCCCACCCTCATGAAGTGCACGGTGCTCCGCGGGCGATCTCGCCTGCGACCTCCACGGCGATCTCGATCGTTCATGCGGTGAGAGGGGAGCGGGTGCGATCCGCGAGTCAAGCGGAGACCATCACTTTCGTCGATGAGCATCCGGGCCTAGCGTGGCGATCGTGACCCATTATCTCTCTAACGGCGAGAAGCTCGTCAAGCGGAGCGACGTCGAACTGTGCGTCGAGACCTTCGGGGACCCCGCGAAACCCGCGGTCCTGCTCGTCGACGGCGCGGCCGCCTCGATGCTGTGGTGGGAGGCCGACCTGTGCGAGCGGATCGCGCGCGGCGACCGGTTCGTGATCCGCTACGACAACCGGGACACCGGCAGGTCCACCTGCTACCCGCCCGGGCGGCCCGGCTACGAGTTCACGGACCTGGCCCAGGACGCGCTCGGCGTCCTGGACGCCCTGGAGGTGGAGCGCGCGCACGTCGTGTGCCGGTCCATGGCGGGCGGGATCGGGCTCATTCTCGGAGTGGACCACCCCGACCGGGTCGTGTCACTGACGTTCGTCTCCAGCTCAACGGGCGAGGATGGCCTCCCGCCGCCGTCGAAGGGGTTAGCCGATAACGTTCCCGCCGCCCCTGACCCGTCCGATCGCGCCGCCGTGGTGGACTACGTCGTCGCATCGGCCAAGGCCTATTCGGGTGACTCTCCCTTCTTCGACGAAACCGCCACGCGTGCGCTGGTCGAGCGGGACGTGGCCCGGGCCCGCGACATCGCCTCGACCCTCACCAACCACTACGCGATGGACTTCGACGGGGCGGCCCGCGACTTCGGCGACATCAAGGCGCCGACCCTCGTGGTGCACGGTGACCGCGACCCGGCTCTTCCGCTTCCGCACGGGGAGGCGTTGCGCGACGCGATTCCCGGCGCGAAGCTGCTCGTCCTGGAGGGGGCGGGGCACGACCTGCCCAGGCCGCTGTGGGACGTGTTCGTACCGGCGCTGATTCGGCACACCGGAAGCGCCTGCGGTGCCGTCCCACCCGGCGCAGACGAGAGGAACCGGTGACGGTGACGTCCGACCACAGCGACCTGTTCGACTACGACGCGGAGCTTCGCCTGCACAACGAGCTCTTCCGCGCTGCCGCCCGCGTCGGCCCTGACGACCGTGTCCTCGACATCGGCTGTGGCACGGGACAGTCCACGCGCGAGGCCGCCCGCGCAGCCGTCAACGGAAGCGCGGTAGGGATCGATCTCTCCGCGAGAATGCTCGAACGCGCCCGTCGGCTCAGCGACGAGCAGGGTCTGCGCAACATCACCTACCAACAGGCGGACGCCCAGATCCATCCCTTCCCGCCGGCGCATTTCGACCTCGCGATCAGCAGGTTCGGAACGATGTTCTTCACCGACCCGGTCGCCGCGTTCACCAATATCGGGCGGGCTCTCCGCCCGGCGGCGCGGCTGGTGCTGCTCGTGTGGCAGGACCGCGACCACAACGAATGGGCCTCCGCGATCCGCCGGCCGCACACTGCCGCGACCCCGGCGCCCGCCCCTTCCGCCGGCAGCCCGGACCCGTTCTCGCTCGCCGACCAGGCTCGCACCGAGAGCATCCTGGAGGCGGCGGGCTTCACGGAAGTCGGCTTCACCGACGTGCGCGAGCCCGTCTACTACGGCCCGGACACCGACACCGCCTTCGATAACGTGCTCCGCCTTTGGGACAAAGACGTGCTGAACGACCTCGATCTCGGGACGGTCGAACAAGCACGCACGCGGCTACGTGCCGCCCTGGCCGCCCACGACACCGGCAGCGGCGTCCTTTTCGACTCGCGTGCATGGATCATCACGGCACGCCGTCAGGCCATGGAGCCGCGGTGACCATGCAAAAGGGGCCAGGTGGCCGCATTCGGCCAGCGGAGGGGGGTGCGGTGGCGGCCCGGTAGGGTTTCCAGCGTCCATGATCATGACGGGACGATGGGATGACGGTGACACCGCTGGCTCCAGGGGACCCGCGGACGGTGGGGCGCTACCGGTTGTCGGGCAGGCTCGGCGGCGGCGGCATGGGCGAGGTGTTCTTCGGCCGGTCGCCGGGCGGACGGCCGGTGGCGGTGAAGGTCGTCCGGCCCGAGCTCGCGGCCGACCCGCTGTTCCGGCGGCGGTTCGGCCAGGAGGTCGAGGCGGCGCGGCGGGTGGGCGGCTTCCACACCGCGCCCGTGGTGGACGCCGATCCCGACGCCGACCCGCCGTGGCTGGTCACGGCCTACGTCCCCGGGCCCTCGCTGATGGAGATGGTCGCCGCCCACGGACCGCTGCCCGAGCCGACCTTGCGCGTGCTCGGCGCGGGGATCGCCGAGGCACTGGAAGCCGTGCACGGAGCGGATCTGGTGCACCGCGACCTCAAGCCGTCCAACATCCTGATCGCCGACGACGGTCCCCGCGTCATCGACTTCGGCATCGCGCGGGCGGCGGACGTGACCGCGCTCACCCGGGCGGGCGGCGCCGTCGGCACGCCCGGGTACATGGCGCCCGAGCAGGTCACCGGCGAGCCGGTCGGCCCGGCGACCGACGTGTTCGCCTTCGGGGCGGTGCTGTGCTTCGCCGCCGGGGTGCGTCCCTTCGGCGACGGGCCGCCGACCGCGCTGCTGTACCGCGTCGTCCACCAGGAACCCGACCTGTCCGGCCTTCCCGACGGTATCCGCGGACTCGTGGCGGAGTGCCTCGCCAAGGACCCCGAGCGGCGGCCGGACACCGACGGCCTCCTCGCCGCGCTCACCGGCACCGACCTCACGGGGGACTGGCTGCCCGGACCTGCGCGGACCCTCGTGCTCGAAAGGGCCCAGACCGTGGCCTCGGGGCAGACCGCGACGCGGACGCAGACGGAGGTGCGGAGTGCGCCCCGGCCGGCCGCACGGGGGACCGCCACCGCGCCCCGCGGCGGAGTCGTCGTTCCCGTTCGCGCGCCTCTTCCCAATCCGCTGCTCATCGTCGGCGCGGTGATGCTCATGGTGGCCGCCGTCGGAGCGGTGATCAACAGGCAGGGCATCGGGCTCCTGTTCATGGCCGTCGCCGTCCCGCTGTTCGTGCGCTGGTTCATCCGGTCGTCGAAGTACGACCCGACCCGTGACGGGCTGCGGATCGACCGCCAGGGCCTGGAACTGCGGACCGGCGCGAGCCGCGTCTCCTACGCGTGGACCGATATCGACCAGATCGCCTTGGGGCGCATCGGTCGGCTCGGGCAGAAAAGCGTCATCGTCCGGCCGCACGCCGGCGTGTCCGCGCAGCACAGAGCCCTGCCATGGTTCCGGCAGGACCCGGAGACCGGCTGGTCGCTCCTCGTCGAGACCCGCCTGCTGGACGCCTCGCGCTCGGTGCTCGCCGAGACCTTCGCCCGGTACGCCTCGCAGCGCTGGAGGCCGGCCCCCTGACCGCGCAGGGCGCCCGGCGAGACGCCGAGCGCCCGAACGGTCACCTGCTTCTCATCGCGAATCGCGTCCTCGATCCCGGCGACGAAGGAAGTCCGATCCCCCATGACGCCCCCACCCTGGCCTGAGGAATTGCTCGGCGCGCCTGAAGTTCCGGTGCCCGACATAGAATGGTTCGAGGTCCGTGCGCGGACCGGCCTGGAATTCCCAGCCGACTATCGGGAGTTCGCTGCGCTCTACCCGGCGTTGATCTCCGCATCCGCCACCCCGCGGGCCCGCCGAACTTCGATCTCCTGGAATCATGGGGGCGGTTCGACCTGTGGCACTCATGGGGCATCTTCGATATATGCCGGCACTGGGGCCCGGCAGAGGAGATCATCGAATTCGATCCCGTCACTACGCGTTCGCGGACGCTGGCGCCGACCAGCGGCGAGAATGTCTTCCCCTGGGGAATCAGCGACATCGGACCGGTATTCGGATTCTGGCTGGTGGAAGACGATCCGTCGGATTGGACGGTGATGCTGGTCGGTCAGTTCATGCAGTGGCGGTACCGCGGTTCGCTCACCGAGTTCTTGCCGGACGTGCTGAGCGGCCGGGTGAACTGCCCACTCCTGCCCCAGGATTGGCCGGATCCACTGGCCGGCTGCGCAGTCGAGCAACTCCTCGGATAATGCTGGCGGCGGACGAGACGGATAAGCCGATGGCGATGACGTGAGCCAACGGCGTACGCTTCAGGAGCACCCGCAAGCTGAAACCGGCCGGCCCGGTTGACGGACGGCATTGGTTGCGCTCGTAGAGCGCGGGGGTCATGCCGGGTGTGATCCGCGCCGGGCGCGGAAGTGCGCGGCGAGGACGCCCAGGGTGAGGACGAGCAGGGCGCCTTCGACGGCGAGCGACGCCAGGCCGAGCGGCTCGGTCCAGTTGCCGACGTCCGAGGTGTAGGCCGGGAGTCCGATGCTGCGGCTGGACAGGTAGCCCACGAGCGGGCCCACCGCCACGCCCAAGGCCACCCACCAGCCCGGGGCCAGTCGACGGGTCATCCTCGACCGGTCCGAGGCCGGCCGCTGGAACATCAGCATCCCGGCGGCGACCACACCACCGACCTCCAGCACCAGGTACAGAGAGCCGCGTCCCTCCTCGCCATCACCGTCGTTGCCGTTGCCTCGGCCCGCTCCGAGGGGGCGAGCGCTCTGCGCACATGGGGCGCGGCTCGTCGGATCTCCCGGTGCTCCCTAGAGCGGAGTTCCTGTTCCGAAGCTCGCCTTGCCCGCCGCGCGGGCGAGCAACCGAACCGCGCCCGCAAAGACTGGGTCACGTCCGTTCTCTCTGATCGCTGACACGGCAGGAAGGCCTCGGCCATGGGGCGCCGATGCCGCGCGACCAGGACTTTCGTCCCTGGAGGGAGCCGCGGACGGGCGCGAGTCTGGACTCATGGGGGCCTGTCGGACGGGCGCGCACCGATCGACGTGAGCGTCTGGGAAACGCGAGGAGAACATGTCACAGCCCATCGTCGTAGGCGTCGACGGATCCGAGCACGCGGACCGGGCCGTGGAATGGGCGGCCGCCGAGGCGAGCCTGCGCCACCGGCGTCTTCACATCGTCCACGCCGTCGAGAACTTCCCGTACGGCGCGCCGCTGTTCGCACCGGCGGAGACGATCAGTCTCATGTCCCGGGTGGGGCACGGTGTTCTCGCCACCGTGGCCGAGCGCGTCCGGGAGCAGTGGCCCGACCTGGAGGTCAGCACGGCGCTCGTCTCGGACGACGCGCCGCATGGCCTGATCGAACAGACCGCGGGCGCCTTCGAGGTCGTCGTGGGCCATCGGGGGCTCGGCGGGTTCGCCGGTCTCATGCTGGGATCCGTCAGCCTGCGGATGGCCGCGCGCTGCGCGATTCCGGTGGTCATCGTGCGCGGGACGGCCGATGAGCAGGGGGAGGTCGTCGTCGGGCTCGACCTCCAGAGGGACGCGGACGCGATCCTGCACCACGCGTTCGACGCGGCCGCCCTGAACGGCGCGCCGCTGCGGGTCATGCACGCCTGGCGCGTTTCGCAGACGCTCGTCGAGGCGGGTTTCGCCCCCGACCGGGACAAGGTGGAACGGGTGGAGCGGGAGTTCCTCGACCGCCTCACCGCGGCGTACACGCCCTGGCAGGCGAAGTACCCGCAGGTCGAAGTGGTTTCCGAAGTGGTCCTGGCCCACCCGGTGACCGCCCTGTCGAACGCTTCGCTCGGGGCCCGCCTGGTCGTGGTGGGCGCCCACACGCGGTCGTGGACGGCGCCTCGGCTCGGGTCCGCGGCGCACGGCGCGATCCACCACGCGCACTGCCCCGTCGCCGTGGTCCCTTCCACCTGAGGTCGTTCGAAGTATCCGCCGGGGGAGCGGGAGGCGCCGGTTCCCGCGCATCGACGGGACGTGTGACCTTCGGCCCTGCCGTGCGCGGCCCGCCCCATGGTGCGCTTGGGTGAGCGACCTCGAGGAGGACCGGTGACGTCCACGACCACCCCCAACGGCCAGTCGATCGAAACCGAGCCGGCGGCGATCGGCACCGGGTTCGCGTCGATCGACGCCTACTGGAGAGCGGCCAATTACCTGTCGGCCGGGCAGATCTACCTGCTGGACAATCCGCTGCTGCGCGAGCCGCTGCGACCGGAGCACATCAAGCCCCGGCTCCTCGGGCACTGGGGCACCTCGCCCGGGCTGAACTTCTGCTACGTCCACCTGAACCGGGTGATCAAGGCCCGTGATCTGGACGCCGTCTACATCATGGGGCCCGGGCACGGCGGGCCCTCCGCGGTCGCCAACGCCTGGCTGGAGGGCACCTACAGCGAGGTCTATCCCGCCGTGTCTCAGGACGCCGAAGGCATGAGGACGCTGTTCCGCCAGTTCTCCTTCCCCGGCGGCATCCCGAGCCATGTCGCGCCGGAGACGCCCGGCTCGATCCACGAGGGCGGCGAGCTCGGCTACTCCCTCGCGCACGCCTACGGCGCCGCCTTCGACAACCCCGGCCTCGTGGTGGCGTGCATCGTCGGGGACGGGGAGGCCGAGACCGGACCGCTCGCGACCAGCTGGCATTCCACCAAGTTCGTCGACCCGGTGAACGACGGCGCGGTGCTGCCGATCCTGCACCTGAACGGCTACAAGATCGCAAATCCGGCCGTGCTCGCCCGCATCCCCGAGGAAGAGCTGGTCAGGCTGTTCGAGGGGTACGGCCATGCCCCGATCGTGGTCTCCGGCGATGATCCGGCGACCCTCCACCGGGACATGGCGGCGGCGCTCGACCGCGCGCTGGACGAGATCGCCCGCATCCAGCGCGCCGCCCGCGACGAGGGCGCGACCGGCCGCCCCCGCTGGCCGATGATCATCTTGCGGACGCCGAAGGGGTGGACCGGGCCCAAGGAGGTCGACGGCCTGCCCGTGGAGGGCACGTGGCGCGCCCACCAGGTGCCGCTCGCCGGAGTCCGCGACGATCCCGAGCACCTGGCCGAGCTGGAGGCGTGGTTGCGCTCCTACCGTCCGGAGGAGCTCTTCGACGACGCCGGACGGCCGGTTCCCGCGCTGCGCGACCTCGCGCCGTCGGGGAACCGGCGGATGAGCGCCAACCCGCACGCCAACGGCGGGCTGCTGCTGCGCCCCCTCGACCTGCCCGACCCGCGCGCCTACGGGGTCCCGGTGGACGAGCACGGCACCGCCACCGCCGAGGCCACCCGCGTCCTCGGCGGCTACCTGCGCGACGTCGTCGCCGCGAACCCGCGGAGCTTCCGGATCATGGGGCCGGACGAGACGGCGTCCAACCGGCTCGGCGCCGTCTTCGAGGTCACCGACCGCGTGTTCGAAGGCGACAGGCGCGACACCGACGAGCACCTGGCCCGCAGCGGCCGCGTCATGGAGGTGCTCAGCGAGCACCTGTGCCAGGGCTGGCTGGAGGGCTACCTGCTGACCGGGCGGCACGGCCTGTTCAACAGCTACGAGGCGTTCATCCACATCGTCGACGCCATGTTCAACCAGCACGCGAAATGGCTCAAGGTCACCCGGCACCTGCCGTGGCGGCGGTCCATCGCGTCGCTGAACTACCTGCTGTCCTCGCACGTCTGGCGGCAGGACCACAACGGCTTCACCCACCAGGACCCCGGCTTCCTGGATGTGGTGCTGAACAAGAAGGCCGAGATCACCCGCGTCTACCTGCCGCCGGACGCCAACACCCTGCTCTCGGTCGCCGACCACTGCCTGCGCTCCCGCGACTACGTCAACGTCATCGTCGCCGGCAAACAGCCCGCCCCGGTGTGGCTGCCGATGGACCAGGCGATCGCGCACTGCACGCGCGGCATCGGCATCTGGGAATGGGCCTCCACGGACGGCGGCGCCGACCCCGACGTGGTCCTGGCCTGCGCCGGCGACGTCCCCACCCTGGAGACCCTCGCCGCGGTGGACCTGCTGCGGCGCTTCTTCCCGGACCTGCGCGTCCGCGTCGTCAACGTCGTCGATCTCATGCGCCTGCAGCCCGTCGAGGAGCATCCGCACGGGCTGCCCGACGTCGAGTTCGACGCCCTGTTCACCGCCGACAAGCCTGTCATCTTCGCGTTCCACGGCTACCCGTACCTGATCCACCGGCTCGCCTACCGCCGCCACGGCCACGACCACCTGCACGTCCGCGGCTACAAGGAGGAGGGCACCACCACGACGCCCTTCGACATGGTGATGCTGAACGATCTGGACCGCTTCCACCTCGTCGTGGACGTCATCGACCGCGTGCCCTCGCTCGGCAGCCGGGTCGCGAACGTGCGGCAGCGCATGCTGGACGAGCGGCTGCGGTTGCGCGCGTACACGCGTGAGCACGGCGAGGACGCACCGGAAGTCCGCGACTGGACCTGGCCGTACTGAAACGCCACCGGGCTGGTGAGGTCTTCGCCGACGCGGCGCACACGGGCGCTCTCAAGGTCGTCCTGACCCGCTGACCTTCTGGGCCCGGGACCGGAGGAGCCGCGACCGCCCCCCTCGGACGTGAACGGTCGCGGCCCCCGCCTCGGGCCACCGGCGCCCTTCAGCGGCGGTCCGGATGCGCGGCCACGTCGTGCCACACCGCGTTGGCGCCGCTGTGTCCGATCCGGACCACCTGGACGCCGGACGCGGCGGCTCCGCCGACCGCCAGGACCGCCGCCGCCACCGTCACCGCGCCCGCCCAGCGCGGCACCGCGGCCGACTCCCGGCGGGCGTACCAGCCGACGCCGGTCAGGACGGCGAGACCGAGCCACATCACTCCCGCGAGCGGCAGCAGCATGTCGGCCAGCTCGGCGTGCCGTTCGACCAGCGCGTTGTGCGGCACGCGCTGTTCCAGGTTCTCGCCGCTCGACGTCGCCATGGGCACCGAGATCACCGCAGCGGTCGCCAGGGCGAGCACCCACGGGGCCGCCGCCCGCCGCGCCCGCGGCCACAGCGCCACCACGAGCGTCGCGACGACGGTGAGCGGGACGAGGAAGACCACCAGGTGAACGACGAGCGGATGGGTGGGCAGGCCCCAAAGGGTCGACGGCATGACCGACCTTTCACAGAGACGGGAGGACTGGACGAGAATGTCGTGGTTCGCCCCCTCGTGCCCACGGCTTCGGGTGCATTCAGAGAACCCTCATAGGTTCCCCGGCACAGCCGTTACGAGGACTTCAAGCAGCCTTCAACCGAACCCGTGTTTGAAAGCGTGGATGGCCCTCGCCTTGCCAAGAGGGGACCTTCGGCCGCAGAACCCTGGGAAAGCGCGGCCTAGCGTCGACAGTGGGACGTTCCTAGAGCGTGGGAGGGATGACCAGTGTCGGCACCGATCGCCGTGGGCATCGACGGCTCCGCGCATGCGTGGCGCGCGCTTGAGCCCGGGGCACCGGGTGCGAACCCGTCCCGGAAGGCCGGGACCCGACAGAGGAGAGGACCATGGCCGAACCGATCATCGTGGGCGCCGACGGCTCCGTCCCGTCCGCGCGAGCCGTGGCGTGGGCCGCCGACGAGGCCGCCCGGTACCGGCGCGACCTGCAGATCGTCCACGCCGTCGAGAACTGGGCCTTCGACGTCCCGCTGACCGCCGCGCCGGGAGAGGTCGCCTCGCTGTCGCGGGCCGGCGGCGAGGTCCTGGCGAGCGCCGAACGCGTCGCGCGCGACCGGCGGCCGGAGGTCCGGGTGAACACCGAGCTCGCCGCGGCGGGCACCGTGCGCGCGCTCACGGAGCGATCGAGGAACGCGTTCGAGCTCGTCGTCGGCCACCGGGGTCTCGGCGGGTTCGCCGGGCTCGTGCTGGGCTCGGTCGGCCTCGGCGCGGTCCGCCACTCGGCCTGCCCGGTCGTGGTCGTGCGCGGCGAGGGCGAGGCCGGGCACGGCGAGATCGCCGTGGGCGTCGGGCTCGGTGACGACTCGGCGACCCTGGAGTACGCGTTCCGGGCCGCAGTGGCCTGGAACGCCCGCTTGAGAGTCGTGCACGCGTGGCCGTTCCCCGAGTCCCTGGACGGGCCGGGAGCGGCGGAGGGCCTGGAACGCACGGAAGAGCGCGCTCGGTGGCGCGTCGTCGAGGCGCATGCCCCGCTGCGCAAGCGGTATCCCGAAGTGGACGTCCAGGAGACGATCGTCTCCGACAATCCCGCCGCGGCGCTCATGGCCGCCACCGGAGCGGCCGACCTGGTCGTCGTCGGCACCCACGCGCGCGAGGGGCTGATGCTTCCCCGCAACCGTGCGGTGACGCACGGGCTGATCCACCACGCGCACTGCCCGGTCGCCGTCGTCCCCGCCCGCGGCCACCGGTCCTGACACGCCTCCGGCGGAGCCGGGGTCGCGCGATGTCGGGACGGACGACCCGGTGGTCATTCGTCGGCGGCGGGCGCCCTGCCGTTCTGGAGCGGGGTCTCCCAGGAGTCCCCGGGTTGGATGAGGACCTCCTGGTCGCCGGGGGCGATGCGGATGGGCAGAGCGGCGCCGGGACGGAGCCTGACCTTCAGCCGGTCCTGGCGGCAGACGAGGTCGATGCCCCAGTGCCCGCGGTAGCGCAGGCCGAGGCGCAGTTCGCCGATCGCCGCGGGCAGGCGCGGGTTCAGGTGGAGGGTGCCGTCCTGGGTGTTCATCCCGGCGTAGCAGCGTTGGACGAGGTCGACGGTGCCGGCCATGGCGCCGAGGTGGACGCCCTCGGCGGTGGTGCCGTGCTGGGCGTCCGCCAGGTCGCTGTCGAGCGCTTCCAGGAAGACCTGCCAGGCCTGGTCGCCGTCGGTGCTGGCCAGGATCCACGCGTGCACCAGGGAGCTGAGGGTCGATCCGTGGCAGGTCCGCGGCAGGTAGTAGGCGGTGGTGCGCGCGATCAGGTCGGGCCCGTGGTCGTAGCCGAGGCGTTGCAGGATGTCATCGAGTTCCTGCGGCGTCAGGACATAGAAGAGCATCAGTACGTCGGCCTGCTTGGAGGCTTTGTAGCGGTTGGTCGAGTCGCCTTCGGCCTCCAGGATCCGGTCGAGCCGGCGGACGTCCCCGTAGCGCTCGCGGTAGGCGGGCCAGTCGAGCTCTTCGAGGTCGCCGTAGCCCTCGAACTGGCTGATCACGCCGTCGTGGAACGGGACGTACATCCGCCGGCGGACGTCCTCGAACCGGGTGATCTCCTCGCGGGTGAGGCCGAGCCGCTCGCGCAGTTCGGTGCGGCGGTCCTCGGGGATGAGGGCCAGCGCGTCCAGGGCCCGGTGCAGCAGCCAGGCGGTGAGGACGTTGGTGTAGGCGTTGTCGTCCAGGCCCGGCTCGTCCCGGCCGGGAAAGGCGTCGTGGTACTCGTCGGGGCCCATGACGCCGCGGATCCGGTACCGGTCGATGGAGCGGTCGTAGCAGGCCAGATCGGCGAAGTACCGGGCGATCTCCAGGATGATCTCGGTTCCGTACTCGGCGAGGAACTCGGTGTCGCCGGTCGCCTCGTAGAACCGCCAGACGTTGTGGGCGATCGTCAGCCCGACGTGCCGCTGCAGGTGCGAGTGGTCGGGCAGCCAGCGGCCCGAGCGCGGGTTGAGGTGCACGCGCTGGGTCTCCTCGCGGCCGTCGGCCGCGCTCTGCCAGGGGTACATGGCGCCGCGGCGGCCCGCAGCGGC
>NZ_JBEYYT010000023.1:0-8464 GCF_040645715.1 Spirillospora sp. NPDC046719
CGTCGGGGGGGGCCCGTCCGCCGGCGACCCCCCCCGCCCGGCCACCGCGCCGCCCGCCCCCGCGGCGAGGGGGGTGCGCCCGACGCCGCCGCCCCACCGGCGCCTCCTGCCGGCGGCGAGGCCGCGCGGGCGCCGGGGGGCGGCCCCGCCGGCGATGTCCCGCCGCACCTGGGCGAGCGCCGCGGCGGTCTCCTGTTCGGTGGGACGCGGCCGCCCGAGGGCTTCGCGCACCAGGTCGATCTCGTTCATCGGTCTGACTCCTCGGTGATGAGCGTGGGGTCCACCCCGCCCAGGGCGTCACGGAGCTTGCGGCGGGCCCGGTTCAGCCGGGAGGCCACCGTTCCGGGCTTGAGGCCGAGCGCCTCGGCGACCTCGGGATAGGTGCAGTCGCCGAGGGCGACCAGCAGCAGCACGTCGCGGTCCCCCGGCGACAGGCCGCGGAGCGCCTCGGCGAGGCCGCCCCGCACGCGACCGGCGCTGACCTGGGCCACGACCTGCTCCTCATGCCCCGTCTGGGGACCGGCGGCGGGCGTTCTGGCGAGCGTCCGCAAGTAGCGGGCCTCGCCGCGCCGGTGCGTCGCCACCAGGTTGGTGGCGATGCCGAACAGCCACGGCCGCAGGGCGCCGCGCGCCGGGTCGTACCTGTCGCGCCGCCGGTAGGCCGTCAGGAACGTCTCCGCGGCGATGTCGTCGGCGGCGTCGGGGCCGAGCCGTCCCGCGACGTACCGGTGGACGTCGGGGAAGTGGCGGTGGAAGATCTCAGCGAACCGCTCAGGCTCATGCCACGATGCCTCGATCCCCACGGCGTCGTCGCGGAGCGGGTCCGCGGCGGCGGGGGTGTGGCTCATCGTCACCTCGTCCTTCGCTGGGGCGATCGGTCACCCCTACTCCGCCGCCCGTGCGGCAACCCTTCACACGGACAGGACCCGGCGACGCGCCGCGGCTCAGCGAGAGCGCGCGGGGCTGGTGACGGCGTGGGCGAGGTGGGTCAGGGACGCGGTGATCTGGGGCGGGGTCAGGCCCTGGCGGCGTTGCTCGGTGTAGACGTCGGGGGCCAGCGGGGCGAGCAGGGCGTCGGTGAGGGCGGCCGGGTCCGGGGTTCCCGCCTCGGTCAGCAGCATCCGGACGTGGGCGCGCCAGAAGCCGTAGGCGCCGGCGGCGAAGCGCGCCGCGCCCTGCTCCGCTCCGAGGACGAGCGCGATGTGGTCTTCCAGTAGCTCGACCATGGCGGCGTAGAAGGCGGCCAGGCGGTCGCCGGGGGGCGCGTCGGGGCCGAGCGGCGGGTCGCCGCGCAGCAGGCGCTCCTGGAGCGCGCGCTCGTGCTCGTCGAGGAGCGCCCGCGCGATCGAGACGGTGTCGGGGTAGCGGCGGTAGAGCGTGCCCCGCCCGACGCCCGCGGCCTTGGCGATGTCGTCCATGGTCACGGCGCGCGGGTCGCGGGAGGCGAACAGCTCGGCGGCGGCGGCCAGCACCTTGGCGCGGTTGCGGGCCGCGTCCGCGCGCTCGCGCGGCGGGCGGCCCGCGGGACGTCCGCTGAGCAGGTCGGTACGGGGCTCCATGACGGCGACTCTAGTAGCGATGTGGACAAAGTGTCCACATCGTTGCTACGGTCGAGCCGACTTCAAGCGGACATAGTGTCCAGTTATGAGGAGGCTGCTCATGGCCACGCTGCTGCACCTGGACGCCAGCGCCCGGCGCCGCTCGATCAGCCGCGAGATCGGCGACGCCTTCGCCGGGTCGTGGCGGGCCGCCCACCCCGGCGGGACGTACGTCCACCGGGACCTGGCGGCCGAGCCCGTCCCGCACATCGGCGAGGCGTGGACCGAGCTGTGCGACCACGTCCTCGCGCACGGCATCACCGACATCGACCGCTACAAGGAGGCCGTCCGCACGCCGGAGCAGGCCGAGGCGTGGGCGGTCGTCGAGCCGCTGCTGTCCGAGCTGGTGGCGGCGGACGTCGTGCTGATCGCGACGCCGATGTACAACTACTCGGTCCCGTCGGCGCTGAAGGCGTGGCTCGACCAGGTGACCTTCCCGCGGATGTCGCTCGCCGGACGGCGCTTCGTGGTCGCCACGGCGCGCGGCGGCGCGTACGGGCCCGGCGCCCCGAAGGCCCGCTTCGACCACCAGGAGCGCTTCCTCCGCGACTTCTTCGCCGGTCACTTCGCCGTCGAGGACGCCGTGTTCGTCGCCGCCGACCTGGCCAACTCCCGCGTCGACCCGGCCCTCGCCCACCGGCGCGCGGAGCACGACGAGCTGTACGCCGCCGCGCTCCGCACGGCCCGCGACCTGGGCAAGGAGTACTGATGAACTGGCTCGTCCTCGGGCTGGCGGGGCTGGTCGAGATCGCCTGGGCGCAGAGCATCAAGCCGACGCAGAGCTTCACCAGGCCGCTGCCGACCCTGGTCTGCCTGGTCCTCATGGTGGCCGCGGTCTGGCTGCTGGCCCAGGCGATGCGCACGCTCCCGGTCGGCACCGCGTACGCGGTCTTCACGGGCATCGGCGCGGTCGGCGCGATCGCGCTCGGCGTCGTCGTCCACAAGGACCCGCTGACGGCCGGGCGCACGACCGCGCTCGCCCTCATCGTCGCCGGCCTGGTCCTCGCCCGCGCCACCGGCTCCGAGTGACGCGCTCAGCGGCGGCGAGGGCGGCCGGCGCCCTCGGTCAGGTCGCGGCCATCGTGGCGAGCAGGGCCAGGGACTGCTCGTCCGGTGAGCCGGGCCGGGCGTGGAGGACGGTGAGCACTTGGCCGTCCTCCAGCGGCATCGCGTGGAAGCGGAGGCTGATCACACCCAGCTCCGGGTGCCGGAAGCTCTTCGCGCCCGCCGTGGTGGTGTGGACGTCGTGGCGGGCCCACAGTTCCCGGAACTCCTGGCTGCGCAGCGAGAGTTCGCCGATGAGTTCCGTCAGCTCGGGGTCGTCCCGCTCGGTTCCGATCCGGGCCCGGAAGTTGGCGACCGCCTCGGACGCCGCCGCGTTCCAGTCCACATGCGTCTCCCGTGTCCCGGGGTCCAGGAACACCGCGCGCAGCAGGTTGGTCCCGGGCACGTAGCAGGAGGCCAGCTCGCACGCCAGGGCGTTCGATCCGACGACGTTCATCCGGCGGCTGGTCACCGTGGCCGCTGTCGTCGTCCAGGCGTCCAGCAGTTCCTGCACCGTGTCCGACACCCGCTCCCGGGTGCGCGTGGCGGTCGGTGCCGGGCGGGCCAGGGCGTACAGGTGCTCCGTCAGTTCCTCGTCCAGGCGCAGCGCCCGGGCCAGCGACTCCAAGACGCTCTCCGAGGGGCGGTGGCCACGTCCCTGCTCCAGGCGCACGTAGTAGTCCGCGCTCACTCCCGCCAGGAAGGCCAGTTCCTCGCGCCGCAGCCCCGTCACGCGGCGACGGGCGTCGCCGGCGTCGTCGAGGCCCACGTCCTTGGGCCGGACCAGGGCTCGGCGAGCCCGGAGGAATTCTGCGAGAGCGGCGTCGTCCACCACTTCAGGCTACGTCGAGCCGTCCCGTACGAGGGTGGCCCTGCGATTCCCAGGCATCGGCCACCGATGGTGGAACGGCGCGGCCCGGCCACAGCATGGGGGCGTCGTGAACGAGAGGAGATCCACCATGCGGACGGTCAACGGCTGGGCGGCCCAGGCACCCGGCTCGGCGCTGGCGCCCTGGCGCTTCGAGCGCCGTGAGCTGCGACCCACCGACGTCGCGCTGCGAGTGACGCACGCCGGGGTGTGCTTCACCGACCTGGAGCACGTGCGGCCCCGGCCGGGCCACGAGCGGCCGGACATCTTTCCGCTGGTGCCGGGCCACGAGATCGTGGGCGAGGTGGTGGCCGTCGGCGGTGCGGTCACCGGCCTGCGGGTCGGCGATCCGGTCTGCGTGGGGAACATCGTCGACTCGTGCGGGGCGTGCGAGGCCTGCCGCAGCGGTGATCAGGAGTTCTGCGCGGAGTTCCCGACACTGACCTACGGGGGCCGGGACCGGCGCGACGGGTCCCTGACCCAGGGCGGATTCAGCGACGAGTACGTGGCCGACCAGGCGTTCGTGTACCGCCGCCCCGAGGGGCTCGACCCGGCCGGGACCGCGCCGCTGATGTGCGCGGGGATCACCACCTGGGTGCCGCTCAGGCGCTGGGAGGTCGGCCCGGGGCAGACGGTCGGCGTCATCGGCCTCGGCGGGCTCGGGCACGTGGCGGTGAAGCTGGCCAAGGCGCTCGGCGCCGAGGTCGTGGGCTTCACCACCTCACCCGGCAAGGCGAAGGACATGCTGGAACTCGGTGCCGACGACGTGGTGGTGTCGACCGACGCCGAGGCCATGGCCGGCCAGCGCGGGCGGTTCGACTTCATCCTCGACACCGTCCCCTTCGCGCACGACCTCTCGCCCTACCTGACGGCGCTCCGCTTCGACCGGACCCTGTGCACGCTCGGCATCGTGCCGGAGCTGTCCTTCACGCCTCAGGCCCTCCGGTTCGGGCGGAAACGGCTGGCGGGCGCGGGCAGCGGCGGCATCGCCGACACCCGGGAGATGCTCGACTTCTGCGCCGCCCACGACCTGACCGCGACCGTGGAGGTACTGCCCGTCGCCGAGGTCGACACGGCACTGGACCGGTTGGCCGCGGGCGACGTCAGGTACCGCTTCGTCCTCGACCTCACGGCCTGACGACCCGAGGCCGTGAGGGGAATGCGGCCGATCTTGGGCTTCATCGGGTGTTGCCGGGGGTACTGATGAGGCCAAGGAGGGTGGAGTGGGTTTCGGGGTCCGCGGCGGCGATGAGGCCGCCGGAGCCGGTGTGCGGCGGCCCGCCGTCGAGGCCGGTCACGACGCAGCCGGCGGCCTGGCAGAGCGCGATGCCGGCGGCGAAGTGCACGCTGTCGCGCAGGTGCCCGTCGGTCACGTAGGCGGCGCGGCGCCCGGCCGCCACCCACGCCACGGCCAGGGTCGTGGAGACCACGCGGGGACGGAACCGGCCCGCGAAGCCCGCGTCGGCGAGGAGATCGGCGGCGCGGAACGCCGGGGCGTTGGGGAACGGCGGGTCGAGGTTGACGTCCACGAGGTTCGAGGCGGGCGAGGGGACCAGCGGCGCGTCGGTGCCGCCCGTGCCACCGGTACCGCCCGCGCGGACGCGGGCGCGCGTGCCGTCCGTCCAGAAGACCTCGTCGTTGAACGGGTCGGCGGACGCCGCCGCGATCGTCTCGGAGCCCGCGCGGAGGGCGACGTTCACCGCCACCAGCATGCTGCGGACGGCGTAGTTCAGCGTCCCGCAGAGCGGATCGACCAGCCAGCGGCGGCCCGCGCCGGCCGGGCCGGTGCGGCCGCTCTCCTCGCCGGTCACGGCGTCGTCCGGGCGGGCGGCGCGGAGGACGTCCATGATCGCCTTCTCCGCCGCGAGGTCGGCGGACGTGGCGAAGTCGCCGCCGGGCTTGCCGAAGCGGTCGAGGGACGTGCCGTACATCTCCCGGACGACCGAGGCGCCCGCCAGCGCCGCGCGCACCGCCACCTGCGCATCGTCGTCCACGGGGTCGTCCAGGGCGTCGTCCACGGAGTTTTCTGCGGGGTTCTGCACGGGGCCGCAGCCTAGTCCTGCAAGGCGGATCCGCATCCTGGACCTGACCTGGTCAAGAACTGGGTTTCTACAAACACTTGACTCATTCAAGAAAACGAGGCAGCCTGTCGGACGTGGCCACGACCGTGGAAATCCGGCAGATGCTGCGCGGGGCCGCTCTCCGCGTGACCCGTCCGCGGGTCGCGGTGCTGAGCGCGGTGCACGCGCATCCGCACGCCGACACCGAATCGATCATCAGCGCCGTGCGCGGGGACGTCCCGAAGGTCTCCCACCAGGCGGTCTACGACTCGCTGCGCGCGCTGACGGACGCGGGCCTGGTCCGGCGGATCCAGCCGGCCGGCTCCGTCGCGCGCTACGAGGCGCGCGTCGGCGACAACCACCACCACATCGTGTGCCGGTCCTGCGGGACGATCGCCGACGCCGACTGCGCGACCGGCGAGGCGCCCTGCCTGACCGCGTCCGATGACAACGGCTTCTCGATCGATGAGGCCGAGGTCACCTACTGGGGCCTGTGCCCCGACTGCTCCACCGCTCACCGTTCCTCATCCGCCAACCTCGCGTAGCCCTGGAGGGAACCCCATGTCCGAGAACAACGAAGCCGCCGCGGGCCAGTGCCCTGTCGCGCACCAGCGCGCCCCGCACCCCACCCAGGGCGGCGGCAACCGCGGCTGGTGGCCCGACCGGCTCAACCTGAAGCTCCTCGCCAAGAACCCGCCGGTGACGAACCCGCTGGGGGAGGACTTCGACTACGCGGAGGCGTTCAACAGCCTCGACCTCGCGGCCGTGAAGCAGGACATCGCGACCGTGCTCACGGACTCGCAGGACTGGTGGCCCGCCGACTTCGGCAACTACGGGCCGCTGATCATCCGCATGGCGTGGCACAGCGCGGGCACCTACCGCGTCAGCGACGGCCGGGGCGGCGCCGGCGCGGGCCAGCAGCGCTTCGCGCCCCTCAACAGCTGGCCGGACAACGCGAGCCTCGACAAGGCCCGCCGCGTGCTCTGGCCGGTGAAGAAGAAGTACGGCCGCAAGATCTCGTGGGCCGACCTGATGATCCTCGCGGGCAACGTCGCGCTGGAGACGATGGGCCTGAAGACCTTCGGCTTCGCCGGCGGCCGCGAGGACGCCTGGGAGGCGGAGGAGGACGTCTTCTGGGGCCCCGAGACCGCGTGGCTGGACGACGAGCGCTACAGCGGCGACCGTGAGCTGGAGAAGCCCCTCGCCGCGGTGCAGATGGGCCTCATCTACGTCAACCCGGAGGGCCCGAACGGCAACCCGGACCCGCTCGCCGCGGCGCGCGACATCCGCGAGACCTTCGCCCGCATGGCGATGAACGACGAGGAGACCGTCGCGCTGATCGCCGGCGGCCACACCTTCGGCAAGACGCACGGCGCGGCCCCGGCCGACGCCATCGGCCCCGAGCCGGAGGGCGCCCCGCTGGAGGACCAGGGCCTCGGCTGGAAGAACAGCCACGGCACCGGCAAGGGCCGCGACTCCCACACCAGCGGCCTCGAGGTCACCTGGACCAGCACCCCGACCAAGTGGGACAACAGCTTCTTCGAGATCCTCTTCGGGTACGAGTGGGAGCTGGACAAGAGCCCGTCCGGGGCGAACCAGTGGCGGCCGAAGAACGGCGCCGGGGCGAACACGGTGCCCGACCCCGAGGACGGCACCCTCAACCGCGCGCCCGGGATGCTGACCACGGACCTGTCGCTGCGCTTCGACCCGATCTACGAGCCGATCGCGCGGCGGTTCAAGGACAACCCCGAGGAGTTCGCGGACGCGTTCGCTCGCGCCTGGTTCAAGCTGACCCACCGCGACATGGGGCCGATCCAGCGCTACCTCGGCCCGGAGGTGCCGAGCGAGACGCTGGTCTGGCAGGACCCGGTCCCGGCGGTCGACCACGAGCTCGTCGACGCGCAGGACATCGCCGCGCTCAAGGCCCGGCTGCTGGACTCCGGCCTGACGGTGTCCCAGCTCGCCGCCACCGCGTGGGCGTCGGCCGCCTCGTTCCGCGGCACCGACAAGCGCGGCGGCGCCAACGGCGCGCGCATCCGGCTGGAGCCGCAGCGGAGCTGGGAGGTCAACAACCCGGCCGAGCTCGCCACCGTGCTGCGCACGCTGGAGCAGGTCCAGGAGGCGTTCAACGCCGAGCAGACCGGCGGCAAGAAGATCTCCCTGGCCGACCTGATCGTGCTCGGCGGCTGCGCCGCCGTCGAGAAGGCGGCCAAGGACGCCGGCCACGACATCGAGGTGCCGTTCACGCCGGGACGCACCGACGCGTCGCAGGAGCAGACCGACGTCGAGTCGTTCGAGGTGATGGAGCCGACGCACGACGGGTTCCGCAACTACCTCGCGAAGGGCAACGTCCTGCCGGGCGAGTTCCTCCTCGTCGACCGGGCGAACCTGCTCACCCTGAGCGCCCCGGAGATGACGGTGCTCCTCGGCGGCCTGCGGGTCCTCGGCGTGAACCACGGGCAGTCCGACCTGGGCGTCCTCACCGACCGGCCCGGGCAGCTCACGAACGACTTCTTCGTCAACCTGCTCGACATGGGCACGGTGTGGAAGGCGGCGAACGAGGAGTCCGAGATCTACGAGGGCCGGGACGCCTCGGGCCAGGTCAAGTGGACCGGCAGCCGGGCCGACCTGGTGTTCGGCGCGAACTCCGAGCTCCGCGCGGTCGCCGAGGTCTACGCCTCCGACGACGCCAAGGAGAAGTTCGTCGAGGACTTCGTCGCGGCGTGGGACAAGGTGATGAACCTCGACCGGTACGACCTGAAGCGGGCCTGACACGACGGCGGCCGGGGGGGGGGGCCGGCGCGCCGGGGTGCGCGTGCACCCGGGGGGCGCCGCGCGCGACGCCGACCTGTACGAGCTGCTGTGGGGGCTGCTCCACGCCCGGACGGACGGGC
>NZ_JBEYYT010000023.1:8474-50228 GCF_040645715.1 Spirillospora sp. NPDC046719
CCCTCACCCGCGGGCGGCCGGGCCGGGCCCGCGGGGCCGGGCCCCGGCCGTCGCATGCCGGTGGAGGGTTCCGCGGTCAGCCGGCCCGCTCGCGGCACCGCGGGCACAGGCCCCAGAACGTGACGTCGGCCTCGTCGATGAGGTAGCCGGCGTCGTCGACCGGGTCCAGGCAGGGCGGGTGGCCCACGGCGCAGTCGACGTCCTTGACGGCGCCGCAGCCACGGCACACCAGGTGGTGGTGGTTGTCGCCGACGCGTCCCTCGAAGCGGGCGGGGCTCCCGGCGGGCTCGATGCGGCGCACCAGCCCGGCCTTGGTGAGGGCGTGGACGGCCTCGTAGACGGCCTGCAGCGAGATGTGGCCGACGCGGTCGCGGACTCCGGCGGCGATCCCCTCGACGTCGAGGTGGTCGCCCTCCCGGACGGTCTCCAGCAGCGCGACGCGGGCGGCGGTCACCCGCAGGCCGGCACCGCGCAGTTCCTCGGCGGTGGTCGGGGTCTGCGATGCGCACATGGACCCCAGATTACCTTAACGAATCACGAACGATTCAAAACAGCAAACGCTACAACTCTGTACCTCCGTTGGGAAGGGCGCCGCGCGCTCGGATCAGGACGCGGGCGCGGAGACCAGGGCGTTGACCTCGGGCAGGACCGCGTCGGCGACGGAGACCGCGCGCGGGATCAGGCCGTTGGCGTGGAAGAGGTCGGCGGCGTGCTGCTGCTCGGCGACGAAGCCCTCGTCCACCGGGTTCAGCCCCCACGGACGGGTGCGCAGCGCGTGCTCCCAGGCGCCGACGTCGCCGCCGTCGTCGGCGGCGAACAGCTCCGCGGCCTCGCGCGGGTTCGCCTCGATCCAGGCGTCCGACTCCTTCAGCGCGGCGACGATCGCGGCCAGCTCGTCGCGCCGCTCCGTCGCGAACGCCCGGCTGGTGAACCACAGCGAGCGGTGGCTGAACAGGCCGGGCGTCTCGATGACCGTCCGGACGGGACGCCGCTTCTCCACGTCGGTGAGGTAGGGGTAGGACCCGACCCAGGCGTCGACGTCGCCGTTCAGGAACAGCTCGGCCGCGTTGCCGTAGGCGTCCACGGGCTCGATGTCGCTCCAGCTCAGGCCCGCCTTCTCCAGCGCGAGCAGCAGCAGGGTGGTCTGCCAGGAGCCGTGCCCGAGCGCGACGCGGCGGCCCTTGAGGTCGGCGGGGCCCGCGATCGGCGAGTCGTCCGGGACGACGATCCGGCCGTTCTCCACCCGCGGCCCGGAGATCGCGACGTAGACGACGTCGTGCCCCTTCGCCTGCGCGGTGACGGGCGGCGTGGAGCCGGTGCCGATGAAGTCGTAGCCGCCGTCGAACAGGTGGTCGCCGTGCCCGGACGGGAGGCCCTCGGTGGGCGCGGGCCGGTCGCCGGCGGGCAGCGACCGCAGGTCCACCCACTCCACGTCCGGGACGGACCGCTCCAGGATGCCGCGGTGCCGCAGCACCCACAGCGAGTTGTTCTGCGGGAAGTAGCCGACGCGCAGGGTCATGCGATCTTTCCTTTCAGCAGGGGGAGGACGTGGCGGCCCACACGCTGGGCCTCCTCCAGGTGCGGGACGCCCGCGAGGATGAAGGCGTCCACGCCGAGGTCGATGAGCTCGTCGAGCCGCTCGGCGACCTGGTGGTAGTCGCCGACGAGCCCGAACAGCGGGCCCGGCCGGAGCCGGTTGAAGCCGCCCCACACGTTGGGCTGCACTTCGAGGTCGCGGAGGTCGGAGCCCGCGTCGGCGGTGAACGCGCGGCCCCGCTGCCAGCCGACGGACTCGGACGCGTCCGGGGTGCGCTGCGCCTCGCCGAGCCGCGCCCAGCCCTGGCGCAGCTCCTCCCACGCCTCCTCCTCGGTCTCGCGCGCGAGGACGTCGACGCGGACCGCGAACTTCGGGGGCGTGTCGCTGTGCTCGCGGACGAGCGCGAACTTCGCGGCGAGCGCGTCGAACGGCTCCAGCCAGGACAGGTAGTAGTCGGCGTGGCGGCCGGCGGCGGCGATCGCGGCGGGCGAGGACCCGGAGAAGAAGATCTCGGGGAACGGCTGCCCGCGCAGCTCCGGCGGCAGCGCCGCGCCCTCGACCCGGTAGAAGCGGCCCTCGTGGTCGAACGGGCCGTCCCACACGCCCTTCAGCACGTCGAGGAACTCCGACGTGCGGGCGTACCGGTCGTCGTGCGCGACCTTGTCGCCCCACCACAGCTGCTGCGGCCCGCCGCCCCCGGAGATGATGTTGTAGACGACGCGCCCGCCCGTCGCGGCCTGGAGCGACGCCGACATCCGCGCGGCCTGGACGGGGTGCAGGAACCCCGGCTGGAACGCGATCATGAACCGGTAGGCGGTGGTCTCCCCGGCGAGCGCGGCGGCCGCCGCCCACGGGTCGTCGGTCTCGGGGAACGACGGCATCAGCCCGCCGACGAACCCGGACCGCTCGGTCGCCCGCGCCACCTCCGCCATGTAGTCGAGCGGGCCGTGGCCGTCCGGCGCGCCGCCGCGCAGGCCGGGGCCGAGGCTGCCCGGCAGGTACGGGCCGAAGCCGCCGCGGGTGATGTCGCCGAGGCGCAGCGCGGGAGCGTCGCCCTCCATCGCGATGCGCCAGTAGATGTCAACCGACACCTTCGGTCTCCTTCCGCAGCAGGGGCAGGACGCGCTGCGCCAGCCAGTAGGCGGTGCCGGGCGTCGCCGCCGGCTCCACGAAGAACTCGGCGATCCCCTCGCCGGCGCGGCGCAGGATCTCGTCGGCGAGCGCCGTCTCGTCCTGGACGTCGGCGCGCAGCCGCAGCGCCGCGTCGACGCCGTCGGGGACGAGGCCGGGGTCGTCGTCCGGGCCGATGAGGTGCGCGTCGGCGTGCTTGGCGGACAGCGCGAGGGCCTCCGGCGACGTCCCGGACAGGTACACGCGCGGGAACGGGCGCGGGACGCGCGAGCCGGGGAAGCCGCCGTCCAGCACCTGGAAGTGCTCGCCCTCGAAGGTGTACGGACGCTCGCCCCACACGCCCTTCGCGATCGTCAGGAACTCGTCGGCGCGGGCGTAGCGGGCCGGGCCGTCCAGGAAGTCGCCGTGTGCGCGCGCGACGTCGGGCGCGAGGTCGACGGCGAGCCGCCATGCGAGCCGCCCGCCGGTGTAGCGCTGCAACGACGCCGACAGCTTCGCCGCGTACACGGGCGTCGCGATCGCCGGGTGGAACTCGGCCGCCACCTGGACGTGCCGGGTGTCGCGCAGCACCGCCGCCGCGAGGACCAGCGGGTCGTGGCCACCGGGATCGAACGGGACGAGCACCCCGTCCAGCCCGCCCAGCTCGGCGGCGCGGCCCACCGCGCGGTGCTCGGGCTCGACGGCGCGCGGGCGCACGTCGGTGACGAAGTCCGGCAGCACCGCCCGTCCGGGCGCGCGGGTCGGCGCCACGACATGCAAGCGGGTCAACGTATCGCTCCTTCCGAGGGCCGTCCGGCCTTCTCCTTCTCGGGCTCGCGTGCGGCCTCGGGCGCGGCCTCGGGCTTGCGCTCGGGCTCCTGCTCGGGCGCGGCCTCGGGGCCGGGGTCGCCGAGCCGGACGCCGAGGTCGGCCAGCAGGCGGCGGCGCAGCGCGGTGAACTCCGGGTCGGCGGAGTCGCGGGGGCGCCGCGCGGTCACCCGCTCGTCGGTGACGAGCCGGCCGTCCCGCAGCACCGCGACCCGGTCGGCCAGCCGGATCGCCTCGTCCACGTCGTGCGTGACCAGCAGCACCGCCGGGCGGTGGGTGCGGACGAGGTCGCCGACGAGGTCCTGCATCCGCAGCCGGGTCAGCGCGTCGAGCGCGGCGAACGGCTCGTCCAGCAGCAGCAGTTCCGGCTCGCGGACCAGCGCGCGCGCCAGCGCGACGCGCTGCGCCTCGCCGCCGGACAGCGTGTGCGGCCACGCGCGGGAGTGGTCGGCGAGGCCGACCTCCGCGAGCGCCCGCCGCCCCCGCTCCTGCACGGCGGCGCCGCGCGGCAGCCCGACGACGACGTTGCCGAGGACGCGCTTGGACGGCACCAGCCGCGGTTCCTGGAACACGATCGTGCGGGCCTCGGGGACCAGCACGGTGCCGCCGTCCGGGCGGTCGAGGGCGCCGAGGATGCGCAGCAGCGTCGTCTTGCCGGTGCCGCTGGCGCCGAGGAGCGCGACGAACTCGCCGCGTTCGATGTCGAGGTCCACCCCGTCCAGGACGGCGCGGGTCCCGAAGACCCTGCGCAGGCCCCGCAGGTGCACGGCGGTGCTCGCCGTGCCGGTGTTCGTGCTGCCCGTGCTCGCCGTGCTCTTGCTCGCGGTGTCGCTCATCGCGCCGCCCCCTTCGCCCGCCACGGCATCAGCAGCCGCTCGGCGCCGCGCGCCAGCAGGTCGGCGGCCAGCCCGAGCAGCCCGTACACCAGCACGCAGACCGACAGGATGTCGGTGCGCGAGAAGCTCTGCGCCTGCGTCATCAGGTAGCCGATCCCGGACGTGGAGTTGATCTCCTCGGCGGCGATCAGCGCGATCACGCTGAGCGTCATCGACAGCCGGAACCCGGCGAGCAGCGACGGCAGCGCGCCGGGCAGCACGACCTCGCGGACGAGCCGCCATCCGCCGAGGCCGAAGGTGCGCATCGCCTCCAGCAGCCGCCGGTCCACGTTCCGGACGCCGCCCGCGGTCGAGACGTACATCGGGAACGTGGTGGCGACGGCGATGAGGATGACCCGCGCCGACTCGCCGATCCCGAACCACACCATGAACAGCGGGACGAGCGACAGGAACGGCAGCGCGCGCAGCAGCTGCAGCGGCGAGTCCAGCAGCTCCTCGCCGAGGCGGGAGAAGCCGGTGACGACGCCGAGCAGCAGCCCGGCGGCGAGGCCGAACGCCAGGCCGAGGACGGCGCGGGTCAGCGAGACCCGCAGCGCGTCGGTGAGCTGGCCGTCGGACCACAGCTCGCGGGCGGCGTCCGCGACCGTCGCGGGCGAGGCGAGCACGTCGGGGCTGAGGACGCCGGTCGCGGACGCGACCCACCAGCCGCCGAGCAGCGCGAGCGGGCCGAGGGTGCGCAGCGCGACGGTCACGCCGCGGCGCCGCGGCCTCGGGACGCGCGGGCGCGGGACGACGAGCCCGGGGTGCGCGCGGCCGGCCTCCCCGCCCGCGGCGGGAGCGGACGCGGCGGGGGCGGACGCGGCGGTCACGTCCCGCTCCCGGGCAGCGCCACCACGTACGGCTTCACGTCCACCGTCGTCGGAGTGATCTTCTGGTCGGCGAAGAACCGCGCGACGCTCGCGAAGCCGTCGAGGTCGGCGGCGCCGATCGGCTGGGCCGTCGCGCCCTGCGCGAGGTTCTGCACGGTGAGCCGCTCCGCGTCGCCGCTGACGGCCTGCGGCCCGGCCTTGGTGAACACGTTGACGTAGGCGCCGGGGTTCTTGATCTGGTCCTGCCCGCGGTCGTGCAGGTACTGGTAGAACGCCTTGACGACCTCGGGGTGCGCGTCGGCGAGCTTCGTCCGGACGGCCCACACCGAGTAGTTCTGCGACCCGATCTGCCCGCCGTTCACCAGGAAGTGCGCGCCGGTCGAGGCCATCTCGGGGAGCGAGTACGTCGCCCACACCGCCCACGCGTCGACCTTCCCGGAGTTGAAGACGGGAGCGGTCTGCGCGGGGTTGAGGTAGACGCGCTTCACCTGGTCCGGCTTGATCCCGGACGCGGCGAGCGCCTTGAGCAGCAGGTACTCGGCGGTGCCGCCCTTGTTGACCGCGACCGACTTCCCGACGAGGTCGCGCGGCGTGCGGATCGGGGAGTCCTTGCGGACCAGGATCCCCTCGCCGATCTTGTCGGGGGCGATCTGCGCGAACAGCTTGAAGCCGGGCTTCTGCGCGAGCGCGGCGATCGCGGAGGTGATCGAGCCCTGCGCGAAGTCCAGCTCGCCCGCGTTCAGCTCCTGCGCGGCGGGCGCGAACGGCCCGGCGCTCCCGGTCCACTTGACCTTGGCGTGCACGGCCGACAGCGCCTTGTCGAGGCTGCCGTCCTTCTTCCCGGCGGCGAGCACCCCGGAGTTGCCCGGGTCCGGGACGCGGATGGTGACCGTCCCGCCGCCGGACGCGCCGGAGTCGTCCGAGCCGCCGCAGCCCGCGGCGGCGAGCAGGACCGCGAGGGCGCCGGCGGCCAGGGCCGGGAGGGCGGGGAAGCGCTTCATGGATGCTCCTGTGCGACGAAGGCGAGCCGCGGGACGAGGTCGCGCGCGGCGGCGAGGGGTGCGGGATCGGCCCAGGCGGACACGTCCACCGGGGCGTCGTGGAAGCCGTGCCGGCGCAGGAACTCCTCCTGGTCGGCCAGCAGGTCGAGGCGGTCGGCGTCGAGCGTGGCGTGCAGCTCGCGGTGGAAGCCGTCGCCGTAGGCGCGGGCGACGCCCTCCGCGCCCGACCCGGTCTCGTCCGCGAGGATGCGGGCGAGGTCGCCGGGATGGTCGCGGCCCCAGTCGGCGGCGCCGAGCAGCACGGCGAGGAACCGGACGACGAGGTCCGGGTGCTCGTCGAGGAGCCGCTGGTCGACGGTGATGGGCCGGGGCGTCCCGTTGTTGACCCGCCACCGGCGGTCCGGCAGGGCGTCGAGGTCGATCGCGACCTCCGCGCCGTAGCGGGCGGCGGTCTCCACGGCGACCGAGCCCTTGGTGTAGACGGCGTCGACGCGGCCGTCGCGCAGCGCGGCGAGCTCGGACTCCCACTGCCCGGGGAGGGCGTCGCCGTCGAGCTCGACGAGCTCGGCGTCGGCGAGGGTGAGCCCGGCCTGGCGCAGCGCGCCGTCGAAGCCGCGCAGCGCCATCGCCCGCCAGAAGTCGATCTCGATGGTGCGGCGCGGCACGGCGAGCCGGCGGCCCTTCAGGTCGTGCGGGCCCTGCAGGCCGGCGCCCGGCCGGGCCAGCACGACCTGCCGCTCCTCGAACCAGGTGAGGCCGACCAGGCGCGTCGGCGCGCCGGTGGAGCGGGCCCACAGCGCGGGGACGTTGCCGCCCTCGCGGACGAGCGTGGGAAGCCGGTGGCGGAAGTGCTCGCCGCGGTCGGGCCCGGCGCCCGCGTCCTGGAGGGAGCGCACGGCGATGCCGTCGGCGGCGAACTCCGCCGCGAGCCAGCCCTGGTCTGCGGCGATGCCGGTGGCGGTGGGGACGGGACAGCGGGTGAACCAGAGGTCCGCGGGACGGGTGTCGGCCATGCCGGGAGTATTGCCAACAATCCCTACCAACTCAATCTGGATCCCATAAGGTGGGAAACATGGCACACCCTCCCCCCGGCGGGCAGGCCGTGCGGCGCGCGCTGGACGTCCTGCTCTGCTTCCGCGACGGCGCCCCGCCGCTGACCGCGTCCGGCATCGCCCGGCGGCTCGGCCTCAGCACCTCGACCGCGCACCGGCTCGCGCAGACCCTCGCGGGCGCGGAGTTCCTCGTCCGCGACGCGTCCGCCCGCTACCGCCTCGGCCCCGCGGTGACCGAGCTGGGCCTGCTGTCGTTCCACCGGCAGGGCCTGCACCGGGTCGCGCCCGAGCTGGACCACCTGGCCCGCGTCACCGGGACGACCGCCGACCTCGCGATCCGCAGCGGCGACCACGCGGTGCTGCTGGCCGGCGGCACCGTGCGGCGCACCGAGGACGGCGTCGGGCTGCGCCGCCCGCTGCACTCCACGGCCCTCGGCAAGGTGCTGCTCGCCTGGCCCCGGCCCGGCGCCGACGACCTTGCGGAACTGGCGCCGCTGCGCCCGCTCACGGGCCGGACCATCGCGGACGTCGGCGAGCTGCGCGCGGAGGTGGAGCGGGTCCGCGCCGCCGGGCACGCGATGAACGACGGCGAGTCCGCCGAGGGCGTGCGCACCCTCGCCGTCCCGCTGCTGGACCGGTCCGGCCACGCCCGGTACGCGCTCGCGCTGCGCTCGACACCCGAGGTCGTCACGGACGCGCGCGTCCCGTGGTTCCTCGCGCACGCGCAGTCGTGCGCGCGGGCGATGGAGGTGCTCCTGCTGCCGCCGGAGGACCGCCGGGGCTGGGCGGGCCAGAGTGGCTCCCGTCCATAACATGTATTTCCTACTGTTTTAGTTGCTTTTTCATCGGATGGGTGCTTACACTCCCCGCGTCCGCCGGGACGATCCCGGCCCTTGGGAGACGACCGTGACCACCATGTGCGACGAGCCCGCGCAGCGGGTCCCCCCGCGCGACCACGCGGGCTGGCTCGCGCTGGCGCGGACCACCGCGTCCGGCCCGGCCGTGGACGACCCGGACGCCCGCCACGCCGGGCGCCCGCAGGCGCGCGGCGCCGAGGCCCTGCGGCAGGCCGGGCTGCTCACGCTGCTGATCCCCGCCCGCCACGGCGGCGGCGGAGCCACCTGGCGCACCGCCTTCCAGGTCGTCCGCGAGGTCGCGGCCGCCAACGGCGACCTCGGGCTGCTCCTCGGGCACCACTACCTGCTGTCCTGGACGCCCGCCCTCCACGGCACCGAAGCGGACCGCGAGCGGGTCTGGCCGGCCGCGGCCGCCGCCTGCCGGCTGTGGGGCGGCGCCCCCGACCCGCGCGACGCGTCGCCCACCCTGGCGCCGCGCCCGCACGGCGGCTTCACGCTGGACGGCACGACGGCGATCACCTCCGGCGCCGTCCTCGCCGACCGCCTGGCCGTCGGCGCGACCCGTGCCGACACCGGGGAGCCGCTGATGGTCCTGGTCGATCCGGCCGGGCCGGGCGTCGCGCGCGCCGAGGGCGGCGCGGGCGGCGCGCCGAACGGAACGGTCCTTTTCTCCGGCGCCATCGTCGGCGACCACGACGTCATCGGACGGCCCAGCCCGGCGTCCACCGCGCTGATGGCCCCCGCCATCCAGATGGTGTTCGCGCAGCTCTACCTCGGCATCGCCGAAGGGGCCCTCGACGCCGCCCGCGCGCACGCCGTCGCCCGGTCGCGGCCGTGGCCGCTCGGGCAGGCGCGGCGGACCGGCGGCGACGCCTACCTCGCCGGCGCCTACGGCGGCCTGCTCGCGCAGGTGCGCGCGGCCCGCGCGCTGGCGGACCGGGCCGCCGACGACCTGGCCCCGGCCCTGCACGGCGCCGCCGCCGAGCCCCGGAACGTGGAGGGCGCGGGCGCGCCTGACGAGCGGTACTGCGAGACGGCGGTCCTGGCCGCCACCGCGAAGATCGCCGCCGTCCAGGCCTCGCTGGCGGTCGCCTCCCGCGTGTTCGAGCTGGCCGGGCCGGACTCCGCCCGCGCGCGTCCGGGCCTGGCCCGGTTCTGGCGCTACGCCAAGACCCTGCACGACCCGGTCGCCTTCCGGCAGGCCGAGGTCGGCCGCGAGTTCCTGACCGGCGAGTTCCCTCCCGAAAGGAAGGCCCCACCGTGACCCTGACGCCCCCTTGGCCCTCCGCCGCGCCGCCGTCCGCCGGGCGGGCGGCGCGATGACGGCGCTCGACCTGAACCTCCGCCGCGTCTACGGCGCCTACCCGACCGGCGTCGCGGTCGTCGCGGGCCTGGCGGGCGGGCGCCCCGCCGGCATCGCCGCCAGCTCGTTCGTCCCCGTGTCCCTCGACCCGCCCCTGGTGTCGGTGTGCGTCGCGCACACGTCCACGACCTGGCCGCTGCTGCGCGAGCTGCCCCGCATCGGGATCAGCGTGCTCGGCGCGCACCAGGAGGACGTCGGCCGGCGGCTCGGCGCCCGCACCGGCGACCGGTTCGCCGGGGTCGCGTGGCGGTCCACGCCGGGCGGCGGCGTGCTCGTCGAGGGCGCGTCCGCCTGGTACGAGTGCACGGTCGAGCAGCGGGTCCGCTCCGGCGACCACGACATCGTCGTGTTCCGCGTGCACGACCTGGACGCCGCCCCGGACGTCCCGCCGCTGGTGTTCCACGCCAGCGCCTTCCGCCGGCTCGGCTGACTATTTCCTACTTTGTTGGTCGGTATTGACTGATACATGATCGCCCGCTTACGTTGGCCGTGATCAGCAGACCGTGATGGGAGAGATCCACGTGAATGCGACGCCGGGCCCCTGGAGGAGCGCCGCCGTGCTGGCGGCCGGACTGGCGGCGCTGACCGCGTGCGGATCGGGCGGCGGCGCGTCCGGCGGCGGCACCGGGACGCCCCGCACCGGCGGCACCCTGACCTTCGCCGTCGGATCGGACGCGGGCTGCGCCGACCCGCAGCAGGTCGGCAGCAACGACACCATCTACTCGATGCGCCAGCTCGTCGACTCGCTCACCGACCAGGACCCGTCCACCGGCAAGATCGTGCCCTGGCTCGCGCAGAGCTGGACCATCGGCGACGACGCCCGGACGTTCACCTTCCACCTGCGCCCCGGCGTCACCTTCAGCGACGGGACCCCGCTCACCTCCAAGGTCGTCAAGGCCAACTTCGACGCCGTCCCGAAACTCGGCCCGCTCGGGCTGCTGGCGGAGGGCTACCTCAGCGGCTACCAGGGCACCGACGTCGTCGACGACCTCACCTTCAAGGTCCGGTTCAAGCAGCCGAACGCGCAGTTCCTCCAGGCCACCGCCACGCACTCGCTCGGCATCGAGGCCGAGGCCAGCGTCCGCAAGACGCCGCAGCAGCGGTGCGCGGAGGGCATCGTCGGGTCCGGGCCGTTCACGCTCCAGAAGTACGTGCCGAGCCAGTCGATCACGCTGGCCGCCCGCAAGGGCTACGCGTGGGGCTCGTCGCTGTGGAAGAAGCCGGGCACCGCCTACCTCGACCGCGTCGTGTTCAAGATCCTCCCTGAGTCGGGCGTGCGGACCGGCGGGCTCCAGTCCGGGCAGGTCGACGCCATCGGCAGCGTCGGCCGGGCCGACGAGGCGGCGCTCAAGGCGTCCGGCGTGCAGCTGCTGGCACGTGCCAATCCCGGCGTCGTCTTCGGCCTCACCCCCAACAACACCCGGTCACCGCTGAACGACGAGAAGGTCCGGCAGGCGATCGCGCTGGGCGTCGACCGGCAGCAGATCGCCCAGACCGTCTTCCCCACCGGGACGCACCCCGCCACCAGCGTCCTCGCCCACACCACGCCCGGCTACGTCAACGTCGGCGCCGCGCTGGCGCACGACCCGGCGCGAGCGAAGTCCCTGCTCCAGGCCGACGGCTGGACGCCCGGGAGCGACGGCGTCCTGCAGAAGGGCGGCAAGAAGCTCAGCATCACCGCCACGTGGGCCGCCGTCGCCGCCACCAACAAGCCCGCACTCGAACTGCTCCAGCAGCAGCTCAAGACCATCGGCGTGCAGCTCGCACTCAAGGAGCAGCCGGTCACGCAGCTCGCGCAGCTCCAGACCTCCGGCAACTTCGACCTGCTGTTCGGCAACATCACCCGCGCCGACCCCGACATCCTCCGCAGCTCGTTCTCCACCAAGCTCGCCAACCCGTACAAGCTGCCGGCCACCGGCCTGGACGCCCTCCTCGACGGCCAGGCCGCCGAACCCGACCAGGCCAAGCGCCTCGACCTGGTGGCGCAGGCGCAGCGGCAGATCGTCCAGCACGCCTACACGATCCCCGTCGTCGAGCTCCAGACCGAGCTGGGCGTCGCGAAGAAGGTCCACGGCCTGCTGTTCGACGCGTCGAGCCGCATCCAGCTCCACGACACCTGGATCGGTTAGCGATGCGGCGCTACGCGGCCTTGCGCCTCGCCCAGGCGGCCGGGGTGCTGTGGGCGGCCTACACGGTGTCGTTCCTGGTCCTCGACCTGCTGCCCGGCGACCCCGTCTCGGCGATGGCCGGGGCGGGCGCCGACCAGGCGGGCGTCGACCCCGCGCGGATCGCGCGGCTGAGGGCCGAGTACGGCTTCGACGACCCGATCCCGGTGCAGTACGTCCACTACCTCGGCCGGGCGCTGCGCGGCGACTTCGGCGACTCGGTGTCCAGCGGGCGGCCGGTGACGTCCGTCATCGGCGACGCGCTGCCGTCCACCCTCCAGCTCGTGGCCGCGGCTCTCGGGCTCGCCGTGCTGCTCGGCGGCGGCCTCGCGCTGGCCGCCACCTACACCTCCCGGCGGTGGCTGCGGCAGCTCCTGCTCTCGCTGCCGCCGCTCGGGGTGTCGGTCCCGACGTTCTGGGCCGGGCTGATGCTCGTCGAGATCTTCTCGTTCCGGGCGCGGCTGCTCCCCGCGTTCGGGAACGGCGGGCTGCGCGGCCTGATCCTGCCCGCCGTCACGCTGGCGATCCCCACCGGAGCCATCGTGGCGCAGGTGCTGGCCAAGAGCCTGCTGACCACCCTCGACGAGCCGTACGTCCAGACCGCCCGCGCCAAGGGCGCCGGACGGGCCCGCATCCACCTGCGGCACGCGCTGCGCAACGCGTCGCTGCCCGCGCTGACCGTCGTCGGCGTCCTCGTCGGGCAGCTCATGGCCAACTCCGTGGTGATCGAGACGGTGTTCTCCCGCAACGGCCTCGGCCGCGTCACCGCCGGCGCGGTCACCACCCAGGACATCCCGCTCGTGCAGGGCGTCGTGGTGTTCGGGTCGCTGGTCTTCGTCCTGGTCAACCTGATCGTCGACCTCGCCTACCCGCTGCTGGACCCGCGGATCTCCGCCGCGGGCGGCCGGCGCTGGAGCCCCGCATGAGCAGCACCCTCGACGCCCTCGGCGTCCTCGACGTCCCGGACGGGCCCCGCGAGCCCGAGCCGCCCCCGCGCCGCCGCGCCGGGACCGCCCGCACCGTCCGGTTCTTCCTGCGCCGGCCGGGGCTCGTCCTGTCCGTCCTCGTGATCGCGGCCGTGGTGCTGGCGTCGTTCTGGCCCGGCCTGTTCACCTCGCGGGACCCGCTGACCGGCGTGCCGGCGCAGGCGTTCCGGGCGCCCGGCACGGCGCACTGGTTCGGCACCGACGAGCTGGGCCGCGACCTGTACGCGCGGGTCGTGCACGGCGCGGCGCTGTCGCTCAAGGCGACGCTCATCGCGGTCGCGGTGTCGTTCGCCGCCGGCGGGCTGCTCGGCCTGCTCGCCGGGTTCGCGGGCCGCTGGATCGACGACGCGCTGATGCGGTTCGTCGACGTGCTGCTGTCGATCCCCGCGCTGTTCCTGTCGCTCGCGCTGGTCACCGCGCTCGGCTACGGGACGGTGAAGGTCGCCGTCGCGGTCGGCGTCGCCAGCGTCGCGACGTTCGCGCGGGTGATGCGGTCGGAGGTGCTGCGGGTCCGGCAGGCCGTGTTCGTGGAGGCGGCCCGGTCCTGCGGGACGCGCTGGTACGCGATCCTCGGCCGGCACGTCCTGCCGAACGCGATCGGGCCGGTGCTGGTGCTCGCGACGCTCGACTTCGGCACGGCGGTGCTCGCGGTGTCGTCGCTGAGCTTCCTCGGCTACGGCGCGGCGCCGCCCGCGCCGGAGTGGGGGACGCTGATCTCCGACGGCCGCAACTACCTCGCGAACGCCTGGTGGATGACGGCGCTGCCGGGCCTGACGATCGCCGCGACCGTGCTCGCCACGAACCGGATCGCGCGGGCGCTCGACGGCGAGTGGGGGCGGCGGTGACCGGCCCGCAGGAGACCGCCCCGCTGCTGGAGGTGGCGGGCCTGTCCGTCTCGTACCGGACCAGGACGGGCCGGGTGGAGGCCGTGCGCGGCGCCGACCTGGACGTCCGGCCCGGGGAGATCGTCGCGCTGGTGGGGGAGTCGGGCTCGGGCAAGAGCACCACCGCGCACGCCGTGCTGCGGCTGCTCGCCCCGAACGCCTCCCTCGACGCGGGGGCCGTCCGGTTCGCCGGACGCGACCTGGCGGCGCTGTCCGAGCGGGAGCTGCGCACCGTGCGCGGCGCCCGGATCGGGCTCGTCCCGCAGGACCCGGGCGTCGCGCTGAACCCGGTGAAGCGGATCGGCGAGCAGGTCGCGGAGGTGCTGCGGCTGCACGGGCTCGCCACCCGCCGGACGGCGCCGGCGGCGGCGGTCGAGGCGCTGGAGCGCGCGGGGATGCCGGAGCCGGAGGTGCGGGCGCGGCAGTACCCGCACGAGCTGTCCGGCGGCATGCGGCAGCGGGCGCTGATCGCCGTCGCGATCGCCGCCGGGCCGCGGCTGATCGTCGCGGACGAGCCGACCAGCGCCCTCGACGTCACCGTGCAGCGCCGCATCCTCGACCACCTCCAGCACCTGACCGAGGAGCTCGGCACCGCCGTGCTCCTCGTCACCCACGACCTCGGCGTGGCCGCCGACCGGGCCGCGCGGATCGCCGTCATGTCGCAGGGCCGCGTCGTCGAGTCGGGCCCGGCGCGGAAGATCATCGAGGACCCGCAGGACGCCTACACGCGCCGGCTTCTGCGCAGCGCGCCGAGCCTCACCGCCGTCCGCGCGCGCCCCCGGCCCGCCCCGCCGCCGGAGTCCGCCGAGCCGGAGGCGTCCGGCGAGGTGCTGGTCACCGCCGAGCACCTCGTCAAGGACTTCCCGCTGCCGCGCGGCCGGACCGTCCGCGCCGTCGACGACGTCGGCCTCACCCTGCACCGGGGCCGAACGCTCGCGCTGGTCGGCGAGTCGGGCTCGGGCAAGTCCACGACGGCCCGGATGATCCTGCGGCTCGTCCCGCCGACGTCCGGCCGGATCGTGTTCGACGGCGAGGACGTCACCGCCGCGGGGGGCGCGGCGCTGCGGCGGCTGCGGCGCCGGGCCCAGCTCGTCTACCAGAACCCGTACGCCTCGCTCGACCCGCGGTTCTCGATCGGCGAGGTGATCACCGAGCCGCTGCGGGCGTTCCGCGTCGGGGACCGGGCGTCCCGCACGGCCCGCGCCCGCGAGCTGCTCGACCGCGTCGCGCTCCCGGCCGCGACGCTGGAGCGCCGCCCCGCCGAGCTGTCGGGCGGGCAGCGGCAGCGGGTCGCGTTCGCCCGCGCGCTGGCTCTCGAACCCGACCTCGTCGTGTGCGACGAGCCCGTCTCGGCGCTGGACGTGTCCGTCCAGGCGCAGGTCCTCGACCTGCTCGCCGAACTCCAGGACGGCACGGGCCTGACCTACCTGTTCATCTCGCACGACCTCGCGGTCGTCCGGCAGATCGCGCACCGGGTCGCGGTCATGAAGGCCGGACGGATCGTCGAGACCGGCGAGACCGGCGCCATCTTCGGCGACCCGGCCCACGAGTACACCCGCGAACTGCTCGCCGCCATCCCCGGCGGGGACGCGCGCATCGGCGCCGCAGGCGCACGGCTGTTGGAGGAGCGGACATGACCGTACAGACCACGACGACCACCGGCACGGCGGAGGCGTTCGCGGAGGAGTGGCGCGCCTGGCACGCCGCGCAGGAGGCGCTGCTCGCCGACCCGCACGGCTTCCTCGCGATCACCGGCCTGCACTTCCTGGACGAGGAGCCGCGCCGCCTCCCCGGCGCGCCCGGCGCCTGGGCCACCGGCCCCGAGGGCGTGACCGTCGTCCTCGGCGACGGCGAGGAGCTGGTCGTGGACGGCGAGACCGTGCGCGGCGAGCACCGGTTCGGCGTGCTGCCCGAACGCGGCGGCGTCACCGCGATCTGGGGGGACGCGGCGATCGAGGTGGCCAAGCGCGGCGGGAACGACCTCGTCCGGCCCCGCCACCCCGACCATCCGCTGCGCACCGCGTTCCACGGCACCCCCGCCTTCCCGCCCGACCCGCGCTGGGCGGTGACCGGCCGCTACGTCCCGTTCGACGCGCCGCGCCCGACCACCGTCGGCGCCGCCGTCGAGGGGCTCCAGCACGTCTACGACGCGCCGGGCAGGATCGAGTTCGAGCTGGACGGCCGGTCTCTCGCGCTCACCGCGTTCAACGGCAAGGGGCCCGGCGAGCTGCTCGTCCTGTTCACCGACGCGACGTCCGGCGTCACCACCTACGCCGCGAACCGGGCGCTGTCCGTCGCGGCGCCCGCCGCCGACGGGACGGTGACGCTCGACTTCAACCGCGCGCACAACCTGCCGTGCGCGTACACCGAGTTCGCGACCTGCCCGCTGCCGCCCGCCGAGAACCGGCTGCCGGTCGCGGTGGAGGCGGGCGAGAAGATCCCCTACGAGCGCGCGGCGGGGCAGGGGGACCGGTCGTGAGCGTCGTCGTCCTGGTGGGGAACCCGCGTCCGAAGTCCCGGACGCTGCAGATCGCGCTCCAGGCCGCCGAGGCGGTCGCCGGACGCGCCGGGCACGCCGGAGAGCCGGACGTCGTCGACCTCTCGGACCTCGCGTCCGGGCTGCTCGGCGCCGCGCCGCCGCCCGAGGTGCAGGACGCGCTCGACCGCGTCGCGCGAGCGGACGTCCTGGTCGTCGCGAGCCCGACCTACAAGGCCACCTACACCGGCCTGCTGAAGGCGTTCCTCGACCGGCTGCCCGGCGGCGCGCTGGCGTCGACGGTCGCGCTGCCGCTGCTGGTGATGGGCGACCCGAAGCACTCGCTGGCCGTCGAGGTCCACCTGCGGCCGCTCCTAGTGGAGCTGGGCGCGACCGTCCCGACCCCCGGCCTGGCGTTCCTGGAGGCGCAGGTCCCGGACGCCGCCGAGGTGCTCGGCGCGTGGGCGGACCTCGTCGCCCCGCAGGTGTCCGCCGCCCTCGCGAGCATCACGGCGCCTCCGAACACGACCGCGGGGGCCCGCTGATGCCGGTCAAGCAGATCCACCTGGCGGCCCACTTCCCAGGCGTCAACAACACCACCGTGTGGACGGACCCCCGGTCGGCCAGCCAGATCGACTTCGGGTCGTTCGTCCACCTCGCCGAGACCGCCGAACGCGGCAAGTTCGACTTCTTCTTCCTCGCCGAGGGGCTGCGGCTGCGCGAGATGAAGGGGCGCATCCACGATCTCGACGTGGCGGGGCGGCCCGAGTCGCTGACCGTCCTGTCGGCGCTGGCGGCCGTCACCACCCGGCTCGGCCTCGCCGCCACCGTCAACTCCACCTTCAACGAGCCCTACGAGGTGGCGCGCCGGCTCGCCACCGTCGACCACCTCAGCGGGGGCCGCGCCGCCTGGAACGTCGTGACGAGCTGGGACGCGTTCACCGGCGAGAACTTCCGGCGCGGCGGGTACCTCGCCGAGGCCGACCGCTACGCCCGCGCCACCGAGTTCCTGCACACCGCCCGCGAGCTGTGGGACTCCTGGGCGGACGGCGACCTGGTCGCCGACCCGGCGGCGGGGGAGTTCGCCCGCCCCGGCGCGGGCGCGTTCGCGCACCGCGGCCCGCAGTTCGACATCGCCGGCCGGTTCAACGTGCCGCGCCCGCCGCAGGGCCACCCGGTGATCATCCAGGCGGGCGACTCGTACGAGGGCCGCGAGTTCGCCGCCGCCGACGCCGACGTCATCTTCAGCCGGCACGGCACCCTGGAGGACGGCCGGGCCTTCTACAAGGACGTCAAGAGCCGCCTCCCCCGGTACGGGCGGCGCCCCGACGACCTGAAGATCATGCCGGCGGTCACCTACGTGCTCGGCGACACCGAGGAGGACGCGGCCGAGCGCGCCGCCGAGATCCGCCGCGCGCAGGTCTCCCCGCAGAACGCCATCGCGTTCCTGGAGGGCTACTGGGGCCGGGACCTGTCGGCCTACGACCCCGACGGCCCGCTCCCCGACATCGAACCCGACCTCGGCGAGGGCGTCTCGAAGGGCCGCGCGCAGTTCCGCGGCGACCGCGCCGAGACCGTCCGCCGGTGGCGCGAGCTGGCCGCCGAGCGCGGCCTCAGCATCCGCGAGCTGGTCATCGAGGCCACCGCGCGGCAGACGTTCGTCGGCACGGCCCGCACGGTCGCCGACCGGATCGACGAGTTCGTGCAGACCGACGCCGCCGACGGCTTCGTGTTCGTCCCGCACCTGACCCCGGGCGGCCTCGACGACCTGGTGGAGCACGTCGTCCCGCTGCTGCAGGAGAAGGGCGTGTTCCGCGCCGACTACACCGGGCCCACGCTGCGCGACCACCTCGGTCTGCGGGTCCCGGGCGTCCACTCGACCCGATCCGGAAGGGAGGCGTCGTGACCGGCCTGCACCTGTCCGCCGCGCTCACCGACGCCGGCTGGCACCCCGCCGCCTGGCGCGACCCCGCCGCCCGCCCCGGCGCGCTGTTCACCGCCCGCTACTGGACGGACCTGGCCGCCGAGGCCGAGCGCGGGCTGCTCGACTTCCTCACCATCGAGGACTCGCTCGGGCTCCAGTCGTCCGACCCGACCGCGCCCGACGACCGGACCGACCAGGTCAGGGGCCGTCTCGACGCGGTGCTGACGGCCGCGCTGCTCGCGCCCGCCACGTCGCGGATCGGGCTCGTCCCGACGACGATCACCACGCACACCGAGCCGTTCCACGTGTCCATCGGCATCGCGTCGCTGGACTACGCGAGCCGGGGGCGCGCGGGCTGGCGGCCGCAGGTCGCGGGCGCGCGGCTCTCCGACGCCGCCCACTTCGGCCGCCGGACGTTCCCCGAGTTCGACCTGCCCTGGTTCGCGACCCCGGACGGGGCGGCGTTCAGCGCCGAGCTGTTCGGGGAGGCCGCCGACTTCGTCGAGGTGGTGCGGCGGCTCTGGGACAGCTGGGAGGACGACGCGGAGATCCGCGACGCCGCGACCGGCCGCTTCCTGGACCGCGACAAGCTGCACTACATCGACTTCGAGGGCCCCCACTTCAGCGTCCGCGGCCCCTCGATCACCCCGCGCCCGCCGCAGGGCCAGCCGCTCGTCACCGCCCTCGCGCACGACGTCGGCCCCTACGAGTTCGCCGCGCGCGGCGCCGACGTCGTCTACGTCACGCCGCACTCCCGGGCGGACGCCGTCACCATCATCGCCCAGGTCCGCGAGGCGGAACGGACGGTCGGCCGGGCCAGCGAACCCCTCAAGGTCTTCGCCGACCTCGTCGTGTTCCTCGACGAGGCGCCCGGCGCGGCGTTCGCCCGCAAGGCCCGCCTGGACGAGCTCGACGGCGCCGCCCTCGCCTCCGACGCCGAGATCTTCGCCGGCACCCCCGGCGAGCTGGCCGACCTGCTGCTCGACTGGCGCGACGCGGGCCTCGACGGGTTCCGGCTGCGGCCCGGCGTCCTCCCCCTCGACCTGGAGGGGATCACCCGGGGGCTCGTCCCGGTCCTGCAGGGGCGCGGCGCGTTCCGGACCGCGTACGACGCGGCGACGCTCCGCGGCCACCTCGGCCTGTCCCGTCCCGCCAACCGGTACGCGACCGCATGAAGTTCCTCGCGATCACCCTCATCGTGCACGCGCCCGACCCCCGCACGGGCGCCCTGAAGCCCGTCACCGAACGGCTCCGCGACGTCGTCGAGCACGCCGTCCTCGCCGAGGAGCTCGGCTTCGACGGCTTCGGCGTCGGCGAGCGGCACGAGCGGCCGTTCCTGTCGTCGTCGCCGCCCGTCGTGCTCAGCCACATCGCCGCCCGGACCTCGACGATCCGGCTGTTCACGGCCGTCACCACGCTCAGCCTCCTCGACCCCGTCCGCGCCTACGAGGACTACGCCACGCTGGACCACCTGTCCGGCGGGCGCCTCGAACTGATCATCGGCAAGGGCAACGGCACCGCGCAGGCCGCGCTGTTCGACGTCACCGCCGAGGACCAGTGGGACCGCAACCGCGAGGGCTACGAGCTGTTCCGCCGGCTGTGGCGGGAGGACGCCGTCACCTGGCGGGGCCGGCACCGCCCGCCGCTGGACGACGCCGAGGTGCTGCCCCGGCCGCTCCAGCGCCCCGTCCGCGTCTGGCACGGCAGCGCCACCAGCAAGGAGTCGGTCGAGCTGGCCGCCCGCTACGGCGACCCGCTGTTCTCCGCGAACGTCACCAACCCCGTCGAACCGTACGCCGAGCTGGTCTCCCACTACCGGGAGCGGTGGGCGCACCACGGCCACGACCCCGCCGACGCCCTGGTCGGCGCCGGAACGGCCGGGCTCTACGTCGCGCCGAGGTCCCAGGACGCCATCGAGGTGTACCGGCCGGTGTTCGAGGCGCGGCAGGAGCTGTTCCGCCGCAACGGCGTCACGCCCGTCTTCGACTCGATCGAGGACGCCGTCGCGCGCAGCTCCGCGCTCATCGGCAGCCCCCAGCAGATCATCGACAAGGTCCACCGCTACCACGACCGGCTCGGGCACGAGGTCATGCACGTCCAGGCCGATCCCGACGGGCTCCCCGAGGACCTGCACCGCGCGTCCCTGGAGCTGTTCCAGAGCGACGTCGCGCCCGTCCTGCGCAGGGAGATCCCGAGCCGGCCGTTCCCGCCCGCACCGATCCCGCCCGCACCGAACGCCCCCGCCACGACCGCCGCAGGGAGCCGCCCGTGACCCCCCTCTCCGTCCTCGACCTCGCGCCCATCCCCGCCGGCGGCACCGCGCGCGACGCCCTCCGCAACACCCTCGACCTGGCGCGCCGCACCGAGGCCGCCGGCTACCGCCGCTACTGGCTCGCCGAGCACCACCTCGCGCCCGGTGTCGCCAGCGCCGCGCCGCAGGTCCTCATCGAGGCGGTCGCGGCGGCCACGTCCCGGATCCGCGTCGGCTCCGGCGCGGTTCAGACCGGGCACTGGACGCCGCTGTCCATCGTCGAGCAGTTCGGCACGATCGACGCGCTGCACCCCGGCCGCATCGACCTCGGGCTCGGCCGCTCGGGGCAGCGCCGCGCCGAGGCCGCCGCCCGGCGCGCGGCGCCTCCGAAGCCCGCCCGCGAGGCCGAGGTGGTGGACGGGCTGCTCATCCCCGCGCCGTTCGACTTCACCCGGCTCGCCGCGTCCGCCGCGTTCGGGCTGCACGGCGCGCTGCTCCAGCAGCCGGGCGCCGAGTCCCCCGGCTTCGCCGGCGTCGTCGACGACATCGCCGCGCTGATCGCCGGCACCTACGCCAGGGACGGCCAGGAGGCGCACGCCACCCCCGGCGAGGGCGCCGACCTCGCCCTGTGGATCCTCGGCAGCAGCGGCGGCGAGAGCGCCCGCGTCGCGGGCGAGCGCGGGCTGCCGTTCGCGGCGAACTACCACGTCAGCCCGTCCAACGTGCTGGAGGCCGTCGAGGCGTACCGGGCCGCGTTCCGGCCGTCGGACGTGCTGGACGAGCCGTACGTCATCGTGTCCGCCGACGCGGTGGTGGCGCCGACCGACGAGGAGGCCCGGGAGCTGGCGTCGCCGTACGCGCTGTGGGTGCACAGCATCCGGTCCCGGCTCGCGGCGATCCCGTTCCCCACCCCGGCGCAGGCCGCCGCGCACGAGTGGCGGCCCGAGGACCTCGACCTGGTCGCCGACCGCGTCGACACCCAGTTCGCCGGGGCGCCCGGCACGGTCGTGGACGGCCTCGCGACCCTCCAGCGCGTCACCGGCGCCGACGAGCTGCTCATCACGACGATCACCCACGACCACGCCGATCGCGTCCGCTCCTACGAGCTGCTCGCCGCGGCCTGGGAACGCGCGGCGTCCCCGGTCACCGCGCCCCCGGTCACCGTCCCGCGCCAGGCCCGCCGATGACGGCGCCCGGCGCCGTCACGTCTGCCAGTGGCCGACCAGTTCGGCGTAGAGGGGGCTGAGGGCGAGCAGGGTCTCGTGCGTGCCGAGCTGCGGGGCCGAGCCGTCCAGCAGCAGGACGCGCTGGGCCCGCTGCGCGGAGCTGATGCGGTGCGCGATGACGATGAGCGTGCCGCCGCGCGCGGCCAGCGCCCGCTCCGCGCGGGCCTCGGCGGCGGGGTGCAGGTGGCAGGTCGCCTCGTCGAGGATCGTCACGGGCGCCGCGGACAGGTACGCGCGGACGAGCGTGACGAGCTGGCGTTCCCCCTGCGACAGCGACCCGCCGCCGGGCGGGACGGCGGCGTCGTAGCCGCCGAGCCGCTCCACCGTCCCGGCCAGGCCGACGGCGTCCACGGCCTCGTCGATGTCGGCGGTGGCGGCGTCGGGGCGCAGGTACGCGAGGTTCTCCCGCAGCGTCCCGGCGAACACGTAGCTCTCCTGCGGGACGAGCGCGACGGCCGACCGGAGCTGCGCCTCGTCCAGCTCGGGCAGCGGCACCTTGCCGAGCGTGACGCCTCCCCGCTGGGGCCGGACGAGCCCGGCGAGGACGTCCGCGAGCGTCGACTTGCCCGTCCCGCTCGGCCCGACCACGGCCAGATGGGTGCCCTCCGGGATGGACAGGGACAGGTCGGCGAGGACCGGCGCGGCCTCGGCCGAGTACGCGAACGTCACGTTCTCGGCCTCCAGGTCGTAGGACGTAGCGGTCGCCGGCGCCGCGAAGCGGGGCGCGCGGGCCGGTTCCGCGCACACCTCGGCGAGCCTGCCGAGGACCACGGCCAGGCTGAGCAGCAGCGTCCCGCCGGCGTCGACCAGCAGCACCATCGCGGGCTGGAGCCCGGTGACCAGGTAGCTCACCCCGCCCGCCACCTGTCCGGTGGTGAGCCGGTGCTCCTCGACGAGCCGCGGCGACAGGGCGAGCAGCGCGAGCAGCGGCACGTGCACCCCGAGCGCCAGCACGGGCAGCCGGACGAGCCGGGACCGGGCGAACGCCCGCAGCGCCCCGGCCTGCGCGTCGACCGCCTCGCCGACGGTCCGGGCGGCGCGCGGCTCGGCCGCGCACGCCACCACGTCCCGGACGCCCTGGACGATCTCGGTCGCCGTCTCGCCGATGCGCTCCGCGTCCCGCACGACGGTGCGGTAGCGGCGGACCTGGACCCCGAGCAGCGCGCCGAACAGCGCCAGCGCGAGCGTCACGGACACGGCGGCGGTGAGGGCGGGCAGCGGGGCGAGCAGGGTCAGCCCGAGCAGCGCGGCGATCCCGGCCGCGAGCATCTGCCGGACGTTGCGCAGCGCCGTCCCGAGCAGCGCCCGGACGGCCTCCGCCTGCTCGGTGACCTGCGAGATCCCCGCACCGGCGCCTCCGGACGCGGACACGGGGCCGGCCGCCCGGTCGATCGTGCGGCGCAGCGCGCCGGTGACGACCGCGCCGACGAGGGAGTCGCGGAGGGGCTCGACGGTGGCGGCGAGCCAGGGGTAGATCCGCCGCGTGCCGAGCGCGCCGACCGCCTGGAGGACCGCGAGGGCGGCCAGCCAGCCGAGCCCGGTCAGCGGGCGGCGGGCGAGGAAGCCGTCGTCGATCGCGCGGGCGAGCAGCAGGCCGGACGCGAACGACGGCAGGCTCTCGACCGCCGACCACAGGGCCAGGCGCCGCATCGCGGGCCACTGCCCGCGCAGGTGGCGGCGCAGCAGCCGGGCGGCGGGCGCGGCGGTCACAGGGCGGGCCCCGGTGCGGCGGCGTACGGCGCCGGTTCGCCGGGCGGTTCGCCGGGCTCGGCGGCGAACACGGCCCGGTACCGGGGGTCGGCCCACAGCTCGCCGTGCGGAGCGAGCGCGCGGACCCGGCCCGCGTCGAGCCAGGCGACGAGATCCGCGCGGGCCGCCGTCGCGGGACGCCGCGCCACCACCAGGCTGGTGCGCCCCGCGAGGACCTCCCGCAGCGCCCGCGTCACCCGCATCTCCGTCGCGGTGTCGAGGCTGCTCGTGGCGTCGTCGAGGACGAGCAGCCGCGCGTCCGCCAGCGCCGCGCGGGCCAGCCCCAGCCGCTGCAGCTCGCCGCCCGACATCGGCGCCTCGGCGAGCGGGGTGTCGTACCCGGCCGGCAGCGCCCGGACGAACCCGTCGGCCGCCGCGGTCCGCGCCGCGCGGCGCACCTCGGCGCGGGTGGCGCCCGGCCGCGCGTAGGCGATCATGTCGTGCACGGTCGCGCCGAGCGGCGCGGGACGCTCGAAGGCGTACGCGACGGCCCGCCGCAGCTCCGGGAGCGCGACGTCCGCGACGTCCACGCCGTCGAGCTCGACGCGGCCCTCGTCCGGGTCGGCGAGCCGCGCGACCGTCGCCACCAGCACGCTCTTGCCCGACCCGGACGTCCCGACGACCGCGACGGCGGTCCGCGGCGGCACCGCGAGATCGAGGCGGTCGAGCACCGTCCGGCCGTCGACCCGGACGGTGACCCCGCGCAGCCGCAGCGCGCCGGGACCGTCCGGCAGCGGGACGGGCCGCTCCGGCGGCCGGACGGCCGGGTCCGCGTCGAGGATCTCCGCGACGCGCCCGGCGGCGACCTCGCAGTTCAGCAGCGCGACGAAGGTGTCGAAGAGCGCCGCCGCACCGACCGCCATCGACGTGTACGACGCGGCGGCGACCAGCTCCCCGGCCGTGACGTCGCCGCTCGCGAGGCGGACCCCGGCGACACCGACCACCATGATCTGCAGCAGCGGCGCGAGCAGCGCGAGCCGCCAGCCCACCTGCCCCTGCGCGTCCCAGGTCAGGCGCCCGGCCGCCCCCAGCAGCGGGAGCGGCCGCAGGATCCGCCGGACCTCGCGGGCGGCGGTGCCGGAGGCCCGGATGGTGCGGGCGCCCTGCCGGGCGTCGAGCAGCCGCGTGCCGATCTCCGCCTGGTGGCGCTGGTAGTCGGCGAACGGCGCGCCCGCCTTCGCGACGAACATCCGCAGCGCGAGGACGGCCGGCGGCGTCCCGAGGGCGAAGACCAGCGCGAGCGTCCAGTCGATGAGGCCGAGGGCGACGACCGCGCCGGCCGTGGTCGCCAGCACCGCCGCGCCGGACAGCAGCAGCGTCGGGAACACGGCCGGGCCGCCCGCGCTCTCGGTGAGCCGGGACAGCACGTCCCCGGCGGGGAAGCGGCGCCGTCCGGGCACGCCCAGCTCCAGGACCCGCCCGACGAGGCGGTGCCGGAGCCACGCGGTGATGCGGCTGCCGCAGTAGGTGCCCGCCAGCTCCTCGGCGGCGTCGGCGAGGGCGGCGGTGAGCAGCACGGCGGCGAGCCCGGCGACGGCGGCGCCGAGGCCCCGGCCGGAGCGGACGGCGTCGATCGCCCGGCCGAGCATGACCGGCGTCGCGAGCATCGCCGCGACGCGGACCGCCGTGACGGCCGCCAGCAGGACGAGTGGTCCCCGGAAGCGGCGCGCCGCCGCGCGCAGCAGCCGCCTCCCGTCCCGGCGCAGCGCGGCGGGCGCGGCGGGGGATCCGGCGAGAGGCTGGGGTCCGCCACCCGCGGCGGACTCGGGATCGGGATCGGGCACTCTCGTCGGCTCCGTTCGCGTTCGGCGGCCGTCGGGTTACAGTGGAAAGTGGGTCCGGTCACGGACCGGCCTCTCGGCCGGCCCGTGACCGGTGTCTGCGGACGGGGGTCACCTCAGGCGCCCCGGCCCGCGGTAGGGATCGGCATCACGCGCAGGAGATGCCGATGCACACGGAGTTCAGCAGGGTCAGCAGGCCGACGCAGGCGCACGTGCCGCTGAGCTGAACGCCCTCGATCTCGATCGGGTCGGTCTCGGGCAGCTCCTGAAGCTCCGCCACGAGGTCACCCTCGAAGATGTTCTCCATTCTGTTCACCTCCCTCCGTTCGTCGTCGCCGAGATCCGCTCCGCCGCGAGGCAGAAGCGGACCACCGCCGTCCGGAGGACCGGGGACCATGCCTGGACGACGGCGGTGTGCCCGTCGTCGACCTCGATGTAGTCGAGGCCGGCCCCTTCGGTCCTGCCGAGTTCGAGGAGGCGCCGCCGCAGCGCCCGGGAGTGCGCGACGGGGATGACCTCGTCGCGGGTCCCGTGCGCCAGCAGCAGCGGCGCCGTGAGCGCGGCGCACGCGCGCAGGACGTCGCGTCCCGCGCCGGGCGCGTCGCCGCCCTGTCCCGTACCGCCCTGTTCCGTGGAGGCGGGTTCCGTGGAGGCGGGTCCGGTGCCGCCGCCGGTTCGGGTGAGCCGCGCGACCCGGTCCCGGACGGGGGCGGGCGCGTCGCGGTACAGGCCGTCCGCGGAGGTGAACGGCGCGAGCGCCGCGCACCCCGACCACAGGTCCGGGCTGTGGCAGGCGGCCAGCAGCGCGAGGTACGCGCCGTAGCTGCCGCCGAGCACGACCGGCTCCGGCAGCCCCGCGTCCCGCCGCGGCAGGGCGATGCCGCGCGCCAGGTGGACGACGTCCTCCAGGTCGGGGCCGCCCCAGTCGCCGATCACCGCGCGCAGGTGGCGCGCGCCGTAGCCGGTGCTGCCGCGCTGGTTGGGCGCCACCACCGCGATGCCGGCGGCGGCGAGGTGCTGGAACAGCGGGTCGAACTCGAACCGCCACGCCGACAGCGGGCCGCCGTGCAGCGCCAGCACCAGGTGCCGCCGCTCGCGCCAGCGGGGACCGCCGTAGACGATCGCCTCGATCGGCCCCGCCGGGCCCGCCAGCTCGACCAGCTCGGCGTTCCGCCAGTCCGCCGCGACGTCGGGCGCCCGCCGCACCGGCGTCCAGCCCGCGAGCGGCGGCCGGTGCGCCGTCGCCAGCGTCGGCGGCAGGTGCGGCGCCGAGAACCGCAGGTGGATGCGGTCGCCCGTCCACGAGGCGGGCGGCCCCGCCGTCCCGGGCGGGACGGCCACCGGCGTGAGCCGGTCGTCCTCCCGGGTGTGCACGAGGAGCCGCGACACGGCGCCCGACACCTCGCTCACCAGCAGGTGCGCGCCGGTGTCGTCGAAGGTCAGCGGGACCATGCCGCCGCCGGGCCGGTTGAGCGCCGCCGGGAACCGGACGCGCCCGCCGCCGGGCGACCACAGCCCGATCCGCAGGGAGCCGGTCCACTCGGCGCCGGGAAGGCCGGTGGTCACCGCGAGCGTCCCCGAGCGGCGGTCGCGGGCGACGATCCGGTCCGCCGTCGCGGCGGCCACCGACCAGACCCGCCGCCAGGAGCGTTCGCGCAGGTCGACGGCTATCCCGTCGGCGCGGTGGTCCGCGGTCGCCTGGTCGAGGGCCAGCGTGCGCCCGTCGTCGAGCCAGACGCCCCCCGACAGCGTGCCGGGGACGGCCATGACCGGTTCGAGCCGGCCGGCGGCGAGCGACAGCTCCCAGATCCGCGACCGGTGCTCGTCCTCCACGGTCACGAGGACGACGGTCTGCGGGGCGCCCGGGCTCGCCAGCGCGTACCCGGCGAGCATCGACGGGATCCACCAGGACCGCCCGACGGTCGTGCCGCCGTGCCCGGCCTGCGCCGCGACCACCGTCCCGTGCCCGGAGGGCGCCCCGTGGGCGTCGACCTCGGGACGGACGACGAGGAGGCGGCCGTCGTCCAGCGGCAGCGGGCGGCTGTGCCGGTCGACGGGCTCCCGGCGGTCCGGTCCGGAGGCGACGGTCCCGCCGCCGAACACCCGCCGGGACGGCACGGCGCGGGCGAGGTTCCACCGCTCCAGCGTCACGTGGTCGCCGACGGCGCTCAGGCAGGCGGCCCACCGGCCGCCGGCGGAGAAGGCGAGGCCGAACCGGGTCGGGATCTCCGGCAGCGCGGGCACGGCCGGGTCGGCCGCGCCGCCCGCGGTGCCGTTCACGGCGCCGTTCGCGGTGCCGCCCGTGGTGCCGTTCGCGGTGGCGTTCACGGGGCGGACCCCCGCACGGCCGTGCCGGCCACCGCGTCCTCGGCCGCGCCCGGCGCGCCCGCGCCGTCGGCCATCCAGAGCCGTTCCGCGCCGTACCGCAGCCGGACCAGGAACGCCAGCACCCCGCTCAGCCCCTCGCCCCAGCTCATCGAGACGTCGCCGCGCTCGTCGGGCAGGACGATCCGGCCGTCGCGGTGCGCGCGGTTGGCGATGATGATCCGGGCGAGCCGCCAGGCGGCGGCCCGGTGCCGGGCGTCGCCGGTGATGTCGGCCATGTCGAGCAGGAAGTCGCCGTTGCCCGCCAGGCCGTGGCACTGCCCGAGCACCGCGCGCCAGGACTGGTCGGTCACCGCGCCGGCGGACAGGTCGGCCGCGCGCAGGAACCGCGCCTCGCCGGTCGCGGCGCCGAGCCGGACGAGGAACGTCCCGATCCCGGACGCGCCATGGCACCAGTACGGCGCGGTGGGCGGGTCGCCGGTCCCGGCGCCCCACATCGCCGAGCGCGGCGTGATGACCGCCGCGTCCAGCAGGCTGTCCCCGACCCGGACGGCCAGCTCCCGGTGCTCGTCGCGCCCGGTCGCCTCGGCGCAGGCGAGCAGGAAGTACCCGACGCCCGCGATGCCGTGCGCGAACCCGTAGTACGACTTGCCCGCCAGCTTCGACTCCACGTGGGCGGGCGTCCGCCAGACGAGCCCGTCCGGGCCCTCCTCGACCGAGGCGGCCAGCGCGTCGGCGGCGGCCAGGGCGCGCTCGGCGAACAGCGGCCGGCCGGTCCGGGCCCACAGGTGCAGCGCGGTCAGGCCGATGCCCGCGGTGCCGTGGGTGACGTCGGGCCCGGGGGCGGTGGCGGGGAGCGCCTCCGCCAGCGCGACCGCCTCCTCGGCCAGGTCCTCGTCGCCGAGCGCCAGGCCCGCGTCGAGCAGCGCCCACGCGACGCCGGCCGTCCCGAAATACAGGCCGGACGGCCGCCGGGTGCCGTCCCGCAGGCGGTCCAGCATCCAGCGCGACGCCGTGGCGGACGCGTCCGGGAGGCGCGGATCGTCGGTGTGCCGCATGTACCGCACCAGCGCGCCCATGCATCCGGCGGCGCCGTGCTGGACGCTGCACGGGTCGGGCGCGCCGTGCACGCAGGACATCGGCCACAGCGCCTGCGGCGACTCCGGTTCCATGGCCGCGAGCAGCCGGCCGGTGAGGCCCCTGACGGCCTGCTCGCACGCCTCCCGCAGCCACTCGGGCGCGGCCTCGCCGAGGTCGGCGTCCTCGTCGGCGGCGTACCCGTCGGCGGTGTGCCCATCGGTGATGGGCCCGCGGTCGGTCCCGGCGCGCCGGGCCTGGGGCGGGACGGGGGTCGGCGCGCACGAGGCCAGGACGGAGCGGGCCCGCGCCGGCGTGCAGCGGCGTCCGGGGTCGTCCGCCATCAGCTCCACGAGCACCGCCCGCAGGGACTCGGGCAGGTCCAGGCCCTGGGTGCGGGCCGCCAGCCACTCGGTGAGCCGCTGCGTCAGCGGCCGGGGCCGCGGGTGCTCCTCCAGGAAGTAGGGCGGGCCGCCGGTGAGGACGTAGCACAGCGTCGCGCCGAGGCTGTAGTAGTCCGCCGTCGGGTGGGGCGGCGCGCCCTCGAACTGCTCCGGCGAGCTGAAGGCGGGGGTTCCCGCGCGCAGCGGCACGTCCTCGCCGCCGCCGGCCGCCGCGGCCAGCTCGAGGTCGATCAGCACCGGCGCGCCGTCCGGCCGCACCATGACGTTGTTGGGATTGAAGTCGCGCAGGACGAGCCCGGCGGCGTGCGCCTCGATCATCAGGTCGGCCAGCCGGCGCGCCATGTCGAGCGCCGGAGCGAGGTGCGGGCCCCAGCCGGCCTCGCGGATGGAATCGGCCGTCCATTCCCGCAGCGGCGTTCCCGGAATCATCTCCTGCGCGAGGAAGAGGTGCCCGTTCTGGGTGAACAACCCGGCCGAGCGGGGCGCGATTCTCCGGTCCTGAATCCGTTCCAGGGCGCGGGCCTCCGCGCGCAGCCGGTCCCGGGTGTCGCGGCCCTCCATATCGGCGGCGACATGCGGACGTGCTTCCTTGAGCACAATCGCGTCACCGCTGCGGACGTCCACGGCACGGTAAACTCCACCCTTGTTGGTGTGGCGGATCGCGTTCTTGACCGCGAAGCGCCCGCCGATGACGATGTCCTTTCGGGAACCGCCTTCCGGGCGGGTGACCCGCATGCCGTTGTCAGGAAAGGGACAGGTCACCCAAGGGGGAGGTGTGTAGCGGCCGATGCGCCGATCCTCGACCGGATTCCCGTCGGGATCGATGATCATCCAGGCGTAGAATCCGTCATTGGTGAGACGCCGGTCCTCGGTGAAAGCGCCGTAGCGGTAATGGACGAGGCTGTCCGCCGCGTAGGGCCGGTCGGAAAGGATGCGCGGGCCCGGCAGGCCGGCCGTCGCGTCGTGCAGCGCGGCGGCGAGCCGGACGGCCTCGTCATCACTTTCGGGATAGACCGTGACGAACTTGCCCGAATGACCGCGCGGCGTGTTGCGCGCGTTGAGCGCCGCGACGTAGTCGGTCGTGGCGGCGAACTTGAACACCGAGCCGGCCTGGAGGAGGACCTCCAGACATCGCCCGAGGATCTCGGATGCCGCCGCCGGGGTGGCCGTGACGTGCAGTTTCCAGCCCTGCGGGCGGCGGGGCGCCCCGTCGGGGACGACGGTGCACCACATGCCGGCCCGGCCGGTGCGCCACCGCTCCGGGGCGGGCGCCCGACCGATCGCCGCCGTGAGGAGATCGGTGAGAGCCGTGTCCTCGTCCGCCGCCTCCGGGGCAGCCGAGAAGACACTGAAATTGAAATCCACCATGAGGATCTCCGCTCTCATTGCGCGTTTCGAGTGCCGCCCTACGCGCGCAAAGATCGAATGCCGCCTTGATCGGGTTCGCCTCTCCCGGTGCCGGCCGGAACTTCTCGGCGAACGGGAACACGTTAACCACGGACCCGGCGAGAAATCCAGAGGGGCGAATAACAAATCATCCCTACCGGATTGGTAGGGAACATTCTTCGGCCGCATTAATGGCTGTGCCGGGTGTGACCGCTGTGACGCAGGAGGCGGTAACTGACCGCAAGAGGAGCCCTTCAGGGGGTTGACCGGGGCCATGGCACACTTCGATCTCGACAGGACAGTTATGATCGAGTTGCTGTCCGCATTCGGCCGCGCGATCTACAAAAGCGCAGCTAGGCGGGCTCTTTAGCGCACCACCGCGGGCCTTTTAGCGCACCATCGCGCGGCGCGAGGCGATCGTTTTCCGCCGGCCGGTGGGCCGAATGCAGTTCTGTTGTCCTAATTTATCCGTATTGTCGGCCTAGATCGGGAGATGCACGCCGCAGGCCGCCCCCCATTCCGGCCGCCCCGTTCACCTTTCGCGGCGTCGGAGGGCTGACGGAAAGAAGGATGGACCGCGCCAGGAAAAAGGATCCGCTGCGCTGCTCCGTGAACCGGCGGCGCGACCGCCTCCCGGGACGGCCGGACGCGGCCTCGTCGAAGCGGCCGGGGCCGCCTCGTGTCGGGCCGCGTGCGTGTCGAGTACCTCGCGAACCTTCGGGACGTCCCGGTAAGGCTCCAGGCCGGGGTAATGTGCGATCTTCATGGCGTACGGAATCATCTTGCTGCCGACGGATGCCAGCCCTCTGACACGGCAGTCCGCCGCAATCGCCCGACTCGCCGACCCGATCATGCAATTGGGCGCCGACGCACCGCCCCATGTCAGCGTGGTGCACGCGGATGTCTCGGCGGAGACGGCCATGGCCCTGTGGACCGATCTCACGGCTCAGCGCCGACTGGACTTCGCGCTGCAGTTCACCGGTCTGATGTTCGCTCCGATCGCTTCAGGTGACCAATACGTTCCGGAGGGCGGCGTCTACTGCGGGCTTGAGTGCGCACGCTCCGCAGCGCTGCTCGAACTCCACGAAGAGGCGCGTTCCTGGCTGGACGCCGCCCAAGCGCCGATGCTCAGCCCGTCCGGGGTGCGGTTCCGCCCGCATGTGACCCTTGGTGTGTTGCGTACCGCGCCGAACGGCGCCATCCCGCTGCCTGACCGACTGTTCGCCACCGACATGCGTTTTCGCCCGGCGCTGGGCCGTCTCGGTCCTTACGGCACCTTTCCGGAGATGGTGGCAACCGTTTAGCCCGACGGGCCGGCGCCGGAGGACGTGTATGTGGCCTCGCGGACCAATGAAGGCGCTGCTGGCGGCGCCGGACGTCGGACGTTCATCTCGCGGGCATCGCGTCCGTGAAGAGGCGCCGGCCCAGTGCGTGATGACGGCGGTCGTTCCCGCTCACCGCTGCGAGGCAGTGCCGTGCGGGCAGATGCGAGTAACTCGCTACTGCGAGGAGTTTGCAATAATGCCGCGCATGGTGAAACGTCCGGTTATGGCAGGGATGGCCGTTGTGCTGGCGGCCTCGGTCGCGTCCGCGTGCGGGCAGGGCGGAGAGTCCGCGCCCGGCGGGAAGGACGGGTCGCTCACCTACGCGATCGCGGACGAGCCGGAGACGTTCAACCCCGGGCTGCAGGACGAGCACACCGACCCGGTGACCGAGCTCGTGTTCCGCGGGCTGACCAGGCACGACAAGGACAACAAGGTCGTCCCGGCGCTGGCGAGGTCGTGGACGGTCGCGCCCGACGGCCGGACGTACACGTTCGCGCTGCGGCCGGGCGTCACCTGGCAGGACGGCAAGCCGTTCACCGCAGGTGACGTGAAGTTCACCATCGAGACCGTCCGCGACGCGGGCGCCGACTCGCCGCTGTCGCGCAACTTCTCGATGGTGAGGTCGGTCGAGACGCCCGACCCGGCCACGGTCCGGCTCGTCCTCGACGAGCCGTTCGCGCCGATGCTGGACGCGGTATCGATGGGCATGCTGCCGAAGCACCTGCTCCAGGGGAAGAAGCTCACCGACCCCGGGTTCGGGCAGCGCCCCGTCGGCACCGGCCCGTTCACCCTCACCACCTACAAGCACGGCCAGTACGCCGAACTGACCGCGTTCGACGGCTACTACGAGGGCAAGCCGGGGCTGAAGAAGGTCGTCGTCAAGTACGTCCCGGACGACTCGGCCCGGCTGATCCAGCTGCGCAACGGCGAGGTGGACGCCGCGAACCTCGCGCCGCAGCAGGCGGGCAAGGCCGGCGGGCACCGGCTGGAGGTGTACCCGACCGCCGACTACCGGGCGCTCATGTTCAACATGAAGGACCCGGTGTTCGCCGACCGCCGGGTGCGGCAGGCGATGAACCACGCCGTCGACCGCGACGCCATCACCAGGAGCGTCGTCCTCGGCTACGGCACCCCGGCGAAGGGGCCGCTGGACACGAGCCCGTACGCCGCCGCCCCGGGGTTCGCGTTCGACCCCGCCAAGGCGGCGTCCCTCATGAAGGACGCCGGGTACGCCAGGAACGCCCAAGGGCTGTGGGCGAAGGACGGCAGGACCGTGAAGTTCGAGCTGACCACCTTCGCCGAGGACTCGCTGCGCGTCGCGATCCTGAACGTGTCCGCCACGCAGCTCAAGCAGCAGGGGTTCGACGTCGACCCGCGCCCCCGCCCGCGCGACTGGGTGCGCAAGCACTGGGGCGACCTGCAGGGCATGGTGGTCGGCTGGGGCACCCCCTATGACCCGGACTCCTCGGTCTACGGGCCGTTCGCCTCGTCGCAGGCGCTCGCCAAGGGCGGCTCCAACTACGGCTCCTACAGGAACCCCGTCGCGGACAAGGCGCTGGAGGACGGCCGCTCGACCCTCGACCCCGCCGGGAGGAAGGCCGCCTACACCGCGTTCCAGCAGGCGCTGCAGGACGATCCGCCGTTCGTGTGGATCTCCTACCTCAAGACGATCAACGCCGTTCCGGCGAACCTGACCGGGCCCGCGCGGCGCACGCTGGGCCACCACGGCTACGGGTTCTTCTGGAACGCCGAGACCTGGCGCTACAACTAGATGGCGCTCCGTGCGGTCCGCCGGGTCGCGACGGCCGTGCTGATCGTCGCCGCCCTGTCGGCGGTGTGCTTCGGGCTCCTGGACGCCGCGCCCGGCGACCCGGCCGCGTCGGTGCTGGAGTCGCGGTCGGGCGGGCGCCCGCCGTCCCCCGCGGCGGTCGCCGAACTGCGCGCGGAGATGGGCCTCGACGACCCGCCGCCCGTCCGGTACTGGCGGTGGGCGTCGCACGCCGTGCGCGGCGACCTCGGCACCTCGTACATGTCGGGGCGGCCGGTCACCGAGACGCTGGGCGACACCGTCCCGTGGACGCTGCTGCTCACCGCCGCCGCCGTCCTGCTGAGCTTCGCCGCCGCCCTCGCGGTCGGCCTCGTCGCGGCGCTCACCCGCCGCGCGTGGCTGCGGCGCGGCATCGACCTCCTGCTGTTCGTGATGGGCGGCATGCCCGGCTTCGTCGTCGCGCTGCTGCTGCTGTACGTGTTCGCGGCGGCGACGCACCTGATGCCGTCCGGCGGGGTCAGCCGCCCGGGGGAGCCGGTCACCGCGTACGGGCTGCTCGCCCACCTGGTGCTGCCGGCGTGCGCGCTCGCGTTCGGCCACCACTTCGGGGTGTACGTGCGGCTCGTGGAGAACGGCGTCGGACGGCTCCGGGACGCGCCGCACGTGCAGAACGCCCGCGTCCGCGGCCTGCCCCGGCGGACCGTCGTCGCCCGGCACCTCATGCGTCCGGGGCTGGTGCCGTTCACCGCGCGGCTCGGCGTCGGCGTCGGCACGCTGATCGCCGGCGTCTACGCCACCGAGGTCATCTTCTCCTGGCCCGGCATGGGCCGCGAGGCCATCACCGCCGCCCGCGCCCAGGACTACCCGCTGCTCATGGCCATCGTGCTGGTCACCGGCCTCATCGTGATCGCCGCGAACCTGGCCGCCGAGCTGATCGTCGCGGCGCTGGACCCCCGCGCCCGGACAGGACGAGCCGATGCCGCCTGACGCCCCCACCACCGCCGCCGCCGCCCGCGTGCGCGGGCTGCTCGCCGTCCGGCTGCGGCCCCGGCGCCCCGCGCTGCTCGCCGCCGTCGCCGTGCTCGCCGCGCTGGCGCTGCTCGCCGTCCTCGCGCCGCTCCTCACCGAGCTCGACCCGGTCGCCACCGACACGTCCGCGACGTCGCTGAAGCCCGGCTCGCCCGGCCACCCGCTCGGCACCGACCTGCTCGGCCGCGACCTGTGGACCCGGATGCTGTACGGCGCCCGCACGTCCCTGCTGGTCGGGCTCACCGCCGCCGCGATCGCGGTCGGGCTCGGCCTGCTCCTCGGCGGGCTCGCCGCGATCGCGCCGCGCTGGCTCGACGGCCTCATCGCGCGCACCGCCGACGTGCTGCTCGCCCTCCCGCTGCTGGTCATCGTGCTCGCGCTCGCCGCCGTGGCGGGCCCGTCCCTCGGCCTGGTGGTCGCGGCGATCGCGCTGACGAGCTGGATGCCGGTCGCGCTGATCGTCCGCGCCGAGCTGCGCGGCCGCCGCGAGCGCCTCCACGTCCGCGCCGCCTACGCGCTCGGCCTGTCCCGGGCGCAGGTGCTGTGGCGGCACCTGCTGCCCGGCGCGCTGCCGCCCGTCGCGTCCGTCGCCGCGTTCGAGGTCGGCCACGCCGTGCTGACCGAGTCGACGCTCAGCTTCCTCGGCCTCGGCGTCCCGCCGAACCGGCCGAGCTGGGGCAACCTGCTCACCGAGGCGCAGTCGCACCTGCTCACCGGCGAGTGGTACACCGTCGCGATCCCGGCGGCGGCCGTCGTCGCCACCATCGTCGCGGTCAACGCCGTCGCCGGCGCCGTCGCCGGCCCCTCCGACGAAGGCGGGACGTGGTGACCTCCAGCGGCCCGACCGCCACCGGGCTCACCGTGTCCGGGCTCACCGTGGACGTCCCCGGACGCCGCGTCGTGCACGGCATCGACCTCGCCGTCCCGGCCGGGCGCGTCCTCGCGCTCGTCGGGCCGAGCGGCAGCGGCAAGACCCTCACCGCCCGCGCCGTCGCCGGACTGCACCCGCACGGCGGGACCGTCCTGGTGGACGGCCGGCCCCCGGTGCGCGGGCGGGACGTCGGATACGCCTTCCAGGACGCGCTCGCCTCGCTCAACCCGACCGTCACCGTCCGGCGGCACCTCGCCGAGACCGTCAAGGCGCACGGCACCGGCGACCCCGCCGCCGCGCTGGCCCGGTTCGGCCTCGACCCGGCGCTGGCCGCCGCGCACCCCTTCGAGCTGTCCGGCGGGCAGGCGCAGCGGGTCGCGCTCGCGCTCGCCACCGTGCACGAACCGCCCGTCCTCATCGCCGACGAGGTCACCACCGCGCTCGACCCGGTCACCCAGGCGACCGTGCTCGACCTCGTCCGCGCGCAGGCCCGCGACCGCGCCGTCCTGCTCATCACCCACGACCTGGCCGCCGCCGCGCGCTGGGCCGACGACATCGCCGTCATGCGCGACGGCCGCGTCGTCGAGCACGGGCCCGCCGCGCGGATCCTCCGCGACCCGCGAAGCGACCTCGCGCGGGACCTGGTCGCCGCCGCCACCGCCGCGCCCCCTCCGGCCGGCGTTCCGTCGGCGGCGGGCGAGGGCGACGCCGTCTCCGTCCGGGGACTGCGGCGCGTCCTGCGGTCCCGGCGCCGCGTCACCGTCGCGCTGGACGGCGCCGACCTGGCCGTCCGTCCCGGCGAGGCCGTCGCGATCGTCGGGCGCAGCGGCTCCGGCAAGTCGACGCTCGTCGGCGCCCTCGCCGCCCTCGATCGCCCCGACGCCGGCACCGTCCTGCGCGGCGGCCGGGACGTCTGGGCGCTGCGCGACCGGGAACGCCGCGCCGTCCGCCGCCGGACCGGCCTGGTCTTCCAGGACCCGCTCGCCTCCTTCGACCCCCGGCACACCGTCCGGCAGGCCATCGCGCAGGCCGGCCCCTACAACGACGACCTGCTGCGCTACGTCGGCCTCGACCCCGCCATGGCGGCGCGGCGCCCCGCCACCCTGTCGGGCGGCGAATGCCAGCGCGTCGCGATCGCGCGGGCGCTCGCGCAGCGGCCGGACGTGCTGCTCGCCGACGAGCCCACCAGCGGCCTCGACGTCCTCACCGAGGAGCGCGTCCTGCGGCTGCTGGGCCGCCTGCGCCGCGACCACGGCATCACGATCGCCCTGGTCACCCATGACCTGCGCGTCGCCCGCCGCGTCGCGGACCGCATCGTCGTCCTGCACGACGGCCGGATCGCCGAGGACCTGCCCGCCCACACCCTCGACGGCGCCCGCCACCCCGAGACCAGGCGGCTCCTGGACGCCACCGCCCTCACCGCGAAGTGGGCCTAGCACTACCCCCATTGACGTCCTGGCCCTACGGCCCGGCGGGTGCCCCCGGACCGAGCATGAATGCATCGGCCGCCGGGAAGCGCCCGGCCCCCGCCGCACGAAGGAGTGACGGACACATGAGCGGGTCCAGGACACGAACCACGGCGCTGTGCGCCGCCCTCGCCCTCGCCGGGACGCTGGCCCCCGCGGTGCCCGCCCACGCGATACCGGCCCACGCCTTCCCCGGGCACCGGCCCGCCGCGCAGGCGATCCGGGCGGCCGGGACGACGGAGCTGACCTCCGGCTGGGCGATCCGGTCGTCCGCCGACACCCGCGACACCGGCGCCGAGATCTCCAGACCGGACTACTCGGCGAAGGGATGGCTGCCGCTGTCCCGCCCCGAGACGCTGATGGCGGGCCTGCTGGAGAACGGCCGCTACCCGAACATCTTCGACGACGACAACATGAAGAAGGTCCCGGCGAAGCAGTTCGACGCGAACTGGTGGTACCGCGAGCAGCTCACCGTCCACCCCCGCAAGGACGGCCGCACCTTCCTGGTCATGAACGGCGTCTCCGGGAAGGCCGACCTCTGGATCAACGGCAAGAAGATCGCCGCCGGAGCGCAGCTCCAGGGCTCCTACGCGCGGCTGGAGTACGAAATCACCCGGTACGTCCGGGACGGCGCGAACGCCATCGCGCTCGACGTCTCCCGCAACGACGAGGACATCACCAAGTTCGACACCCCCATGCGGTACCTGACCCAGAACCAGGTCGACTGGAACCCGATGGCGCCCGACCAGAACACCGGGCTCCAGTACGCGCCGCAGATCGTCCAGGAGGGCCCGGTCTCGGTCCGCAACGCGCACGTCCTCCAGGACGACGCCGCCGACCTGTCCACCGCCGACCTGACCGTCAAGGCCGACGTGCGCAACAACACCGGCACGCCGCAGCGGGTGACCGTGTCCGGGACGGTGTCGCACGGCTCCACCCGCATCGCCTGCAAGGCCACCGTCACGGTGCCCGCGCACGCGACCCGCACCGTCGCGATCACCAAGGCGGACTGCCCCGGCCTGCACCTGGAGCACCCGGCGGTGTGGTGGCCGTACCAGATGGGCGACCAGCCGATGTACCACCTCGCGCTGGACGCGTCCGTGGGCGGGACCGTCTCCAGCACCGCCGCCGAGGACTTCGGCATCCGGACGGTGACGTCCCGGCTCACCAAGCCCGTCCCCGGCAAGACCCACGGCAAGGACGGCTACCGGCAGTTCATCGTCAACGGCAAGCCGCTGGTCATCCGCGGCGCCGGATGGTCACCCGACCTGTTCCTGCGCTACTCCCCGTCCAACGTCTCGAACCAGATCTCCTACATCAGGAACATGGGCCTGAACGCGGTCCGGTTCGAGGGCAACTTCCCGCCGGACGACATGTTCGCCCAGCTCGACCGCGCCGGCGTCCTCGCCATGCCGGGCTGGCAGTGCTGCGCGCTGTGGGAGGGCAAGTCGTCGACCTGGTCGGACGACGTCAAGGCCAACGCGTCCAACCAGGCGGGCAGGATGGCGGAGCGGCTCCGCGACCACCCGAGCGTCTTCACCTTCTTCCAGGGCAGCGACGACGCGCCCGACGCGGAGAAGGAGGCCCTCTTCCTCAAGGCGTTCGAGCGGGCCGACTTCCGGCTCCCGCAGGTCGCCGCGGCCGAGTACAAGTCGTCGCCGAAGCTCGGGCCCGCCGGCACCAAGGAGGGCGGCTACAACTACTTCCCGCCGAACGCGCTGTGGAACAACAAGCGCGAGACCGTCAACACCAACGACCCGACGCTCAGCATGACCGGCAGCGCCTGGGGCTTCGACACCGAGGTCAGCACCGGGAACACCATCCCGACGCAGGACTCGCTGAACCGCTTCCTCAGCGCCGCCGAGCAGAAGAAGATCTGGGACCCGGCGACCGCGCAGGGCCAGACCGCCGGCCAGGACATGTACCACACGTTCTTCTACTCCGACTACACGCGCCTGTCCCGGATGGGCGTCTACAACACCCCGCTGTGGCACCGGTACGGCCCCTGGAAGGACGCCGGCTCGTACCAGAAGACCGTCCAGCTCGGCCAGTACGAGGTCACGCGCGCGCAGTTCGAGTCGTACATCGGCAACTCCACCGACAAGGCCAACCCCAGCACCGGGATCATCTACTGGATGCTGAACAAGGCGTGGCCGTCGCTCCAGTGGAGCATGTACGGCTCCGACTTCGACCAGCCGGGCGTCTACTTCGGCGCCAAGAAGGCCAACGAGCCGGTGCACGTCATGTACTCCTACGACGACGGCTCCATCAAGGTCGCCAACCTCACCGGCGCCCGCCAGGACGGCCTGCGCGCCACCGCCCAGATCATCGACCTCGACGGCAAGGTCCGCGCCACCGCCAGCGCCCCCGTCGGCGCGCTGGGCAGCCAGGACGTCCGGACCGTCCTGCGCCCGAAGGTCCCGGCCGGGATCTCCAAGACCTACTTCGAGAAGCTCACCCTCACCCGCGGCTCCAAGGTCGTCAGCCGCAACGTGTACTGGCTGTCCACCAAGGCCGACCAGGTCGACTGGCCGAAGACCCACGCGCCCGGCAAGTACACCCCGTCCAACGGGTTCGCGGTCTTCCAGAAGGACGGCTACGCCGACCTGACCGGCCTGCGCTCCCTCAAGCCCGCCGACATCAAGGTCCAGGCCACCACCCGCCGCGAGGGCGGCGAGATGGTGACGAGCGTGACCGTCCGCAACGTCGGCCGCGGCGGCGCCCCGGCCCTGTTCACCCGGGCCGACCTGTTCGCCGGCGGCAAGCAGGTGCTGCCGATCCGCTGGAGCGACAACGACGTCACGCTCTGGCCGGGGGAGCAGCAGACGATCACCGCCCGCTACTCCGCCACGTCCGGCAAGCCCGACGTCCGCGTCAACGGCTTCAACGTCCCCGAGCAGACCCGCCACACCGGCTGACCCCGGCGCGAAGGCCGGACGGGGAGCGTCCCCGTCCGGCCTTCCGCCGCGTTAGATCGGACCTTCTGGTCCTGGCCCGCGACGCGACGGCCGTCTTCGGCGGCGGCCTCGACATCCTGGTGAACAACGCCGGCAGCGCCCTGGGCGACCCCCCGGGCCATCGCCCACGCCGCCGTCTACCTCGCCGCCGAGGAGTCCGCCTTCGTGCACGGCATCACCCTGGACGTCGACGGCGGCCGCACCACCACCGCCGTCATAGCCGCCTGACGCCGCGACTCAGCGCGGGCTCGGGTGAGGCGCCAGGGCGGAGAGTCATCGGTCAGGCTGATGGCACCGGCGGCGACGTTCTGCTCCAGGTGGCCGAGGTCGCCGGTGCCGGGGATCGCCAGGACGTGCGGACCCTGGTGCAGCGTCCATGCCAGGCGGATCTGCGCGGGGGACGCCCCGTGTGCGCGCGCGACGGCCTTGACCGCCGGGTCGTCGTCGCCGGACAGCCCCTCCAGGCGGCGGGTGCCCGCCAGCGAATAGAAGGGGACGAACGCGATGCCCTGCTCGCCGCACAGCCGCAGCATCTCCTCCTGTTCGGGGAAGGCGCCGACGCCGTACGGGTTCTGGACGCAGACGACCGGCGCGATGGCCTGCGCCTCCGCCAGGTGGTGCGGCCGGACGTTCGACAGCCCGAGATGCCGGATCAGCCCGGCCCGGCGCAGCTCGGCGAGCGCGCCGAACCGCTCGGCGAACCGGTCGTGGTCGTCGTTGACGCGCAGGTTGACGAGGTCCAGGTGGTCGCGGCCGAGCTGGCGGAGGTTCTCCTCCACCTGGCCGCGCAGCGCGTCCGCCGTCATCGCGTGCGGCGCCCACCGGCCGGACGCGTCCCGCGCCGGCCCCACCTTGGTGGCGATCACGAGACCGTCCGGGTAGGGCGCCAGCGCGCTGTTGATCAGCTCGTTCGCCGAGCGCAGCGCCGAGAAGTAGAAGGCGGCCGTGTCGATGTGGTCCACGCCGAGCTCGACCGCCCGCCGCAGCACCGCGACCGCCTGCCCGCGGTCGCGCGGCACGGCGTCCGGGACGAGCGCCGTGCCGGTCTGCGGCAGCCGCATCGCGCCGAAGCCGAGCCGGTTCACCACCAGGTCGCCGAGCCGCCGGGTGCCCGCCGCCGCCGCGTCGATCATGTTCGGGATCATGCCCGGATGATCACACCGGGCCCGGTGCGGCCGCCATCGCTTCTCGCCTGCGCGAAACCTCGGCGGCCTACTTGAGAACGGCCACGCCGACGACGGCCGACGCGGGCACGGTGCCCTGGCCGCCGTCGCCGAGGTGGTACCGCGAGTCCGCCGAAGACCCCCGGTTGTCTCCCATCAGCCAGAGCCGCCCCGCCGGCACGGAGACCGGCCCGAACGTCGATTCCCTGGTGCCCGCCGCCAGGTACGGCTCGTCCAGCGCGGCGCCGTTGAGCATGACCCGGCCATCGCGCGAGCAGCACGCGATCCGGTCGCCCGGGATCGCCACCACCCGCTTGACCTGCGGCGCGTCACGTCCCCCGAGCCAGGACGGCATGGAGAAGACGACGACGTCGCCCCGCCTCGACTTGTAGTCGCCGTGGTCCACCGGACGCGCGTCGAAGGTCTGCCCCGCGCGGATCGTCGGCTCCATCGCCACGCTGGGATCGCTGTACCGGTGGTACCCGTGCACCGCCGAATTCGCCGCGCCGCATCCCGCCACCAACCATGGAACCGCCGCCACGGCGATCACCCGCCTCCGCATGGCCGCCCATGCTACTGACCCACCCCGCCCCAAAACCCCCGAATCCACCAGCCTGTGGGGGCCGGGCCTTAGGGGCTTTCGGATTCCAGGGTGGTGAGGGCTTTTTCCAGTTCGACCTCGACCTCCTCGCCGGTCTCCACGCCGGCGGCGTCGCGGTTGGCGCGGCTCAGGCCGAGCAGGTAGCGGCCGCGCATGATGGCGACCCGGCTCGTCCACGTATGCCCGTTTACCGTGATGGACACCCGTGGCCGCTTGCCGTCGCCGAGCGCCTCCACGACCTCCTCGGGGACCTCCAGCCCCCGCATGGGCTCCGGGGGCTCGACGCGGGTTCGGAACTTCATGGTCTGCTCCCGCTCTCTCGCCGGCAGCCCGTCCTGATCGAGGTTAATGAGCGTGGCGCCGGTTGCTCTCGACAGGGCCGGGGGGGGGGGGGGGGGGGCCCCCCCCCCCCCCCCCCACGATGGTCCACGCCGGGCCCGTCGGGATGGGCCACGGCGGAGGGGGGGCGCGACCCCAGGGATCAGAC
>NZ_JBEYYT010000024.1:0-49865 GCF_040645715.1 Spirillospora sp. NPDC046719
CCGGGGCCGACGGGCCCCGGCGCCGTGGTCGTGTCGCTCAGCCCAGCAGGTCGAGCACCGTGGTCATCGACTTGTTGTTGAGCAGGTATCTGCCCGCCTCTTGGAGGTGGAAGCGCCACAGCTCCTCGGCGTCCACCGGCCGCCGCTCCGAAACGAGTTCCACCAGCCGGACGTGCGCGCGGAAGCCCTTCCTGTTGGCCACGATGTTCTCCGGGCTCCCGGCGTCGAGATCCACGTGCGACCAGTTCGCCTGATCGATGATGTGCCGCACCATTCCGTTGAGCACCCGCATGGTCTCGTTTCCGGAAAGATCGACCACCAGGGCGTGGAACTGCATGTGGGCGCGGATGAAGGCCGGCGGATCGTCGATGAGGCGCTCGGCCTCGCGGACGGCGTCGTTGAGCCGGGCGATGTCGTCGTCGGTCGCGCACCGGGCGAGCAGCCCGGCGCACGGAGCCTCGATCAGGTGACGCGCTTCGTAGAGGTCCTGGAGCGTCGTGCCGCGGTGCTCGAGGACGAGGCCCGCGTACCGGGCCGCCACCTCTCCCCGCGGCACCTGGACCCGGGCGCCCCCTCGGGCGCCGCGCCGGATGCTGATCAGCGCCTCGGACTCCAGCACCCGGAACGCCTCGCGCAGCGTCGGCCGCGAGACCGAGAACTCCTCCATCAGGGTGGTCTCGGCCGGAAGCGCCTCACCCCCGGCCAGCTCGCCCCGGACGATCTTACGGCGGAGCTGGGCCGCCACGAGTTCGGCCATCTTGGGCACGCGGACACGCTGGCCGAGTCGCCCGGAACCAGCGGGCCCGCCGCCGGATCCGGCGGCGATCGTCTGCTCCCCGTCGGGCATCGCGGGGGACGCCCCAGCTTCGGCTGCCATAAGCCGATGCTATCAGAAGAATTAAATAGGTTATCTTTTTTAGGGGAGTCGACTTCGCCGGTGCCGGCGACCGCTCAGAAGTACTGGCGGCTCAGCGTCTCCGCCACGCAGGCGGGCTTCTCGGAGCCTTCCAGTTCGATGGTGGTCCGGAACCGCAACTGGGCGCCCGTGTCCAGGTCGGCGACCTCGAGCAGCTCCGTGGTCCCGCGCAGGCGCGAGCCGACGCGGACCGGGCTGACGAACCGCACCTTGTTCAGTCCATAGTTGACCGACATGCGCGCGCCCTCGATGCGGTAGTTCTGCGACGCGAAATACGGCAGCAGGGAGAGCGTGAGGTAGCCGTGGGCGATCGTGCCGCCGAACGGGCCGGAGGCGGCGCGCTCCGGATCGACATGGATCCACTGGTGATCGCCGGTCGCCTCGGCGAACCCGTCGACCCTCCCCTGGTCGATCATCAGCCAGTCGCTGGTGCCGAGGACGTCCCCCTGGGCGCCGCGAAGGTCGTCGATGCTCCTGAACACGCGCATGATCACTCCATGTGGTCGACGATGGACTTGTCGAGCTGAACGTTCGATCTTTGATCGCTACCGGAGAGCGGGTCCCCAGTCGGACCGGGCGCGCAGTGCGGCCTTGTCGACCTTGCCTGCGGCGTTGCGCGGAAGCGGGTCCTCTTGCAGCACGATGTACTGCGGCACCTTGAAGTCGGCCAGCCGCTCCCCGGCCAGCCCGATGATCTCGCCCGGCTTCACCGTCTCGCCGGGACGGAGCACGGCGACCGCGCCGACCTTTTGCCCCATCATCGCGTCCGGGACACCGACCACCGCGACCTCCTCCACCGCCGGGTGGGCGGCGAGCACCCGTTCGACCTCGACGCTGTAGACGTTCTCGCCGCCGCGGTTGATCAGGTCGGTACGGCGATCGAGAATCCTCACCCTGCCGTGGTCGTCGACGCTCACCAGGTCTCCGGTGTGCAGCCATCCGTCTCGGAGGGACTGGGCCGTCGCGTCAGGCCGTCCCAGGTATCCGCTCATCAGCTGGGGGCCACGGACGAGGAGTTGTCCCACGCCCTGCGCGGCCTCCGGTCCGAGCAGGGCGAGCTCGGTCGCGGGCACGGCGGCGCCGACCGTGTCGGCGTGGTCGAGGACGTCCTCATGCGCGAGGCAGGTGACGCCCGGTGCCTCCGTCAGGCCGTAGCCGAGCGCCATTCGTGCGGAGGGAAAGGCTTCGAGCAGGGCCCGCACCTGGGCCGGCGGCGTGGGGGCCGCTCCGTAACTGACGCGCCGGATCCGCGAAACGTCGAGGTCGCGGAAGCCCGGATGCCGCAGCGCCTGCCAGTACATCGCCGGAACGCCGTTGAGCGTGTCGATGCACTCGTCGCGCACCGCGTCCAGCCACGCGCCGACGTCGAAGGCGGGCATGATCACGGCGGTGCCGCCCGCCGCGAGCGCCGGCATCCATTGCACACCGCTGGCGAGCACGTGGAACAGAGGAGCCGCGACGAGGTTGCGCATTGGCTCCACCGGCCCGAGACCGAGGGTGCGCCGGCACTGTTCGACCGCAGAGATCAGCGCTCGATGTGACAGCACGGCGCCTTTGGGTCTACCGGTGGTCCCGCTGGTGTAGAAGATGGCGGCGGCCGCCTCGGGAAGGGGGTCGGGCTCGCGTGGGGAAGCACCCTCTGGAAGGCCACCTTCCCCGTCCAGGAGCACGGTGGCGCCGCTGTCCCGCACGATGAACTCCACCTCGGCGGCGGCAAGCCGAGTGTTGACCGGCACCGGCACGGCCCCGGCGAGCGTGGCTCCCAGGAAGGCCAGGCACCAGTCCGCCCCGTTCGGCAGCCGGATCGCCACCCGATCGCCCGGCCGGACGCCCATCTCGGCGAGACCGCCCGCGACGGCGCCCGATGCCTCCCTTAGGCCCGCGTAGTCCAGACGCCGGCCCGTCCCGAGATCCACTATGGCTTCAGCGTGCGGTGTGCGCTCGACGGTCGCGGCGAACAGTGCGGCGAGGTGCGGGGCGAGGCCGGCGAACCGCGCCCCGTCCGGTGTCCAAGTGACGCCCTCGTCTCCGCCGCCTCCCGGCGCCTCGATAGGGGCGATCGCGGTCTCTGCCGAGAACCCCTGGCGCCGGGACGCACCGTCGGATGTGCCGTGCTCGCTCATCGGTGGTCGGCCTCCGCCGTCTCCGCGTTGGCCTTCTTCATGTCGGCAAGGCCCGCCATCGAAGGGAAACCCAGTTCGCTGAACCATTGGCCGTGGCCGGTCTGGTGGACGTCGAACACCGCCTGCAGAGCGGTCTGGAATCCCTGGACGTCCAGCGTCTGGTTGACGGCGCGTTTCGCCTGCCGCAGCGCGAACGGGTGCCGCTGCGCGATCTGCGCCGCCAGGGCGAGGGTCTCCCGCTCCAAGCGGTCTCGCGGAACGACCCGGTTGACCATGCCGATCCTCTCCGCTTCGGCCGCCGTGACGCGAGCACCGGTGAACAGGAGTTCCTTGGCTCGGCGGGCCCCGAACTCCCACGTGTGCCCGTGGTACTCGACACCCCCGATCCCCATGTGAACGACGGGATCGGAGAAGTACGCGTCGTCCGCGGCGAGGATGAGGTCGCACGGCCAGCAGAGCATGAGTCCGGCGGCGATGCAGGCTCCCTGAACCGCCGCGATCGAGGGCTTGGGAACGTTGCGCCATCGGAGGGAGTAGCCGAGATAGCGGCGCGCCTCGTTGCCGTACAGCTCGGCCAGGCTCGCCGGAGCCTCGTCCGTGCCGGAGAGGTCGTGACCGGCCGAGAAGTGCTCGCCGTTGGCGTTGACCACGATCACCCGGACCCCGTCGTCCTCCTCCGCGCGGGCCCAGGCCGCATCGAGCTCGTCCAGGAGGCCCATCGACTGGGCATTGGCGCGGTCGGGCCGGTTGAGCGTGATCACGGCGACGCTATCGACGGTCCGGTAGAGGACGAGTTCACTGGCCATGACGCTCCCTGCCGGTAGGGCCGATCGGACTAAACAGGTTTAATATTGCATCTATATTAGCGATTTCAGGATCAGGGTCCGCCCGGCCCGGGCAGGGCCGGCCGCGGACGGATGGGAGAGTCATGCTGCTCGAAGGCAGAGTCGCGTTCGTCACCGGCGCGGCCCGCGGACAGGGGCGCAGTCACGCCGTTCGCCTGGCTCGCGAGGGTGCGGCGGTCATCGCGGTGGACGTATGCGCGCCCACGTCCGAGGACAATGGCTATCCCGCGTCCGCGCCGGCGGACCTGGAGGAGACCGCCCGGCTCGTAAAGGCGGAAGGACGGCCCGTGCTCGTCCGCGAGGCGGACGTACGGGACTCCGCGGCGCTCGAGGCCGTCCTCCGAGAGGGCGTCGAGCAACTGGGAGGGCGCCTCGACGTCGTCGTCGCCAACGCGGGCATCTGCAACTGGGGGCGGTTCTGGGAAATGCGAGAGGAGCAGTGGCAGACGCTCATCGACATCAACCTCACCGGGGTGTGGCGGACGCTCAAGGCCGCCGTGCCCTTCATGATCGAAGCGGGCAACGGAGGGTCGATCATCACGGTGAGCTCGGTCGCGGGCATCAAGTCCCTTCCCGGCCAGGGCCACTACAGCGCCGCCAAGCACGGCGTCGTCGGGCTGACGAAGGCCGCCGCCATCGAACTCGGCGAGTACGGGATCCGCGTCAACTCCGTGCACCCGTGGGGGGTGCGAACTCCCATGGGCGAGGACGCGAACGTCGCGAAGGTCCTCGGCGAACACCCGTCCTACGCGGCGTCGTTCGCCGCCGCTCTCCCCGAGCTCCCCCTCGCCGAGCCCGGCGACATCTCCGACGGCGTGCTGTGGCTCGCCTCCGACCTGTCCCGGACCGTCACGGGCACGCAACTCACCTTGGACATGGGCGCCACGAAGATCTGACGCCGTCGCGGAGCCGTCCCTCGACCGGGGCGGGACGGCTCCACGTCCGGCGCGGCTCAGGAGGGCGACCGGTACTCGTTCAGCAGGCCGCGGCTGATGATCATCTTTTGGATCTCGCTGGTGCCTTCGCCGATGAGCAGGAACGGTGCTTCGCGCATGAGGCGTTCGATCTCGTACTCCTTGGAGTAGCCGTAGCCGCCGTGGATGCGGAACGCCTCCTGGGTGACCTCGGCGCAGTACTCGCTGGCGAGCAGCTTGGCCATGCCGGCCTGCACGTCGTTGCGCTCGCCGGAGTCCTTGAGCCGGGCGGCGTTGACCATCATCAGGTGGGCCGCCTCGACCTTGGTGGCCATCTCGGCGAGCTTGAAGGCGATGGCCTGATGCTCGGCGAGCGGCTTGCCGAACGTCCTGCGCTGCTGTGAGTACTCGGCGGCGAGTTCGAACGACCGGAGCGCGACGCCGCAGCCGCGGGCGGCCACGTTGACCCGGCCGACCTCGACACCGTCCATCATGAACGCGAAGCCCCGGCCGGGCGCGCCGCCGAGGACCTGGCCGGCGTCGATGCGGAAGCCGTCGAAGACGGCCTCGGTGGTGTCGACGCCCTTGTATCCCATCTTGTCGATCTTGCCGGGAATCCTCAGGCCCGGTGCGACCTCGCCGAACCCCTCCGGCTTCTCGATCAGGAACGCGGTCAGGTTCTGGTGCGGCTTGGCGGCGCCCTCGTCGGTGCGGGCCAGCAGCGCGATCAGGTTGGAGCTGCCGCCATTGGTCAGCCACATCTTCGTGCCGTCGACGACGTAGGCGTCGCCGTCGCGGCGGGCGCGCGTCTTGATCGCCGCGACGTCGGAGCCGAGGTCCGGCTCGGACATCGAGAAGGAGCCGCGGACCTCGCCCGTGGCCATCCGCGGCAGGTACCTCTGTTTCTGCTCGGGGGTGCCGTGCCGGGAGATCATGTGCGCGACGATGAAGTGGGTGTTGATCACCCCGGAGACGCTCATCCAGCCGCGGGCGATCTGCTCGACCACCAGCGCGTAGGTCAGCAGCGACTCCCCCAGCCCGCCGTACTCCTCCGGGATGGTCAGGCCGAACAGGCCCATCTCCTTCATGCCGGCGACGATGTCGGCCGGGTACTCGTCGGCGTGCTCGAGCGCCTGCGCGTTCGGAATGATCTCCTTGTCCACGAAGTTGCGGACCGCCGCCAGGATCTCCCGCTGCACGTCGGTGAGCCCGGCGGTCTGGGCGAGGCGGGTCATCGGGCGACCCGTTCGAAGATCGCGGCGAGGCCCTGGCCGCCGCCGATGCACATCGTCTCCAGTCCGTATCGGGACTGCCGGCGGTGCATCTCCCGGGCGAGCGTCGCCAGGATCCGCGTGCCGGTCGCGCCGACGGGATGGCCGAGCGAGATGCCGGAGCCGTGCACGTTGAGGCGTTCGAAGTCGGCCGAGCCGAACCCCCATTCCCGGGTGCAGGCGAGCACCTGGGCGGCGAAGGCCTCGTTGAGCTCGATCAGGTCGATGTCGGAGATCTTGAGCCCGGCGCGGTCCAGCGCGGCCTGCGAGGCGGGGACGGGCCCGATGCCCATTGTCGCGGGCGGCACGCCGGCGACCGCCCATGACACCAGGCGGACCAGCGGCCGGAGGCCGAGGGCTTCGGCGCGCTCGGGGTGGGTGACGACGCACATCGCCGCCGCGTCGTTCTGCCCGCTGGCGTTGCCCGCCGTCACGGTGGCCTCGTGATCCTGCCTGCCCAGCACCGGCCTCAGCCCGGCCAGCGTCTCGAGAGAGGCATCAGCACGGGGATGCTCGTCGGTGTCGACGACCGTCTCGCCTTTGCGGGTCTGTATCGTGACCGGGACGATCTCCTCGGCGAACACGCCGGACTGTTGCGCGGCGACCGCCCGCCTGTGCGAGGCCAGGGCGAGTTCGTCCTGCTCGGCGCGGGAGATGCCGTACTCGCGGCGCAGGTTCTCCGCCGTCTCCAGCATGCCGCCCGCAACCGGGTAGTCCCGCCCGCCCGCGGTGACGCGTCCACGCGCGAGGCCGTCGTGCAGGGTCACCCCTCCACCCTTGACGCCCCAGCGCATCTCGGTCGAGTAGAACGGCACGTTGCTCATGCTCTCGGCGCCACCGGCGACGACGAGTTCGTTGACGCCGGCGCTCACCTGCATCGCGGCCTGGATCACCGACTGCAGGCCGGAGCCGCAGCGGCGGTCGACCTGCATGCCGGGCACCGTCACCGGCAGCCCCGCGTTCAGCGCGACGACCCGCCCGATCGCGGGTGCTTCGCTGGTGGGGTAGCAGTTCCCGACGATGACGTCCTCGACGACGTCCGAAGGGAGCCCAGTCCGCTCCAGCAGGCCCCGCAGAGCGACCTCGCCGAGTTCGGCGGCGCTGAGCGTCTTCAGCGCGCCGCCGTATCGGCCGATCGGGGTGCGGACCGGTTCGCAGATCACGACCTCACGCATGACACGCCACCTTCCGGCTCGTACTTTCCGATGCCCGCGCTCACATGAACCGCCCGCCGGTCACTTCGAGCACCGTCCCTGTCATGTACGAAGACAGGTCGCTGGCCAGGAACAGCACGACGTTGGCGACCTCGGCCACCTCCCCCGCGCGGCGCATCGGGATCTCGCTCATCTTCTGGTCCCACGCCTTGGCGGGCATGGCCTCGGTCATCGCCGAGCGGATCAGTCCCGGCTGGACGGCGTTGACACGGACGCCATGGTGGGCCATCTCCTTGGCAGCCGCCTTCGTCAAACCGACGATCCCGGCCTTGGCGGCCGAGTAATTCGTCTGCCCCACCATGCCGACCTTGCCGGACAGGGACGAGATGTTGACGATCGCACCCGACTTGCGCTCGCGCATGATGGCCGCCGCCTTGCGGGTGCCGTTCCACGTCCCCTTCAGATGCACGTTGATCACCTGGTCGAACTCGTCCTCGGACATCGTGCGCATCGTGGCGTCACGCGTGATGCCGGCGTTGTTGACCACCACGTCGAGCGAACCGAAAGCGTCCACCGCACGGGCCAGGAGCGCGTCCATGTCGTCCGCGACGGTCACGTCGCACCGGACCGCCTCCGCTACGCCGGCGCCGCCGAGCCGTTTCACGGCGTCCTGCGTCGCGGTGAGGTCCAGGTCGCCCAGGACCACCCGGGCGCCCTGAGCGACGAAGCACTCGGCGATCGCGAACCCGATTCCCTGCGCGCCGCCGGTGACCACTGCGGTACGGCCATCCAACAAAGCCATCGTCGTTCTCCTTAATCGATTACCTCGGAGCGGTCCTTGCCGCGGCTTCGAACGGTCAGGACCGCGCCTTCCGCCGCTCGCGGACCAGGGAGCCGCCGATGATCAGGCGTTGGATCTCGCTGGTGCCCTCGTACAGCCGCAGCAGGCGGACGTCGCGGTAGATCCGCTCGACCGGGACCTCACGCATGTAGCCGGTGCCGCCGTGCACCTGCACCGCCAGGTCGGCGACATGACCCGCCATCTCGGTGCAGTACAGCTTGGCCGCCGACGGCGCCACACGCCGGTCCGCTCCCGAGTCGTAGGCCGCCGCGGCGTCCCGGACCAGAGCGCGGCCGGCGGCGACGCCGGTGTACTGGTCGGCGAGCATCGCCTGCACCAACTGATGATCACCGATCGGAACGCCGCCCTGGGTGTTGGCCTCGGCATAGGAGACCGACTCGTCCAGCGCACGCTGCGCGCAACCCACCGCCAGCGCGGCGATGTGGACGCGCCCGCGAGCCAGCGAGGTCATCGCCGCCCGGTACCCGACCTCCTCCGCACCACCGACCAGCGCCGATCCGGGGACGCGCACCGAGTCGAACGTGACATCGGAGGTCCAGGCACCCTCCTGGCCCATCTTGGCGTCCTTGGGCCCGATGCCGACGCCGGGCGCGTCGGCGGGCACCAGGAACACCGCGATGCCGGGCCCGTCCGGTCCCGGCTCACGGGTCCGCGCGAACACCACGAACAGATCGGCGAGCGGAGCGTTGGTAATGAAGCGCTTCTGCCCGTCGATGACCCAGTCCTCGCCGTCGCGGCGAGCACGGGTACGCAACCCGGCGGGATTGGACCCGGCACCGGGCTCGGTGAGCGCGAACGACGCGACGACCTCACCGGAGGCGATGCCTTCCAGCCATTGCTTCTTCTGCTCATCGGTGCCGAAGCCGACCAGCACCTGCCCCGCGATCCCATTGTTGGTGCCGAACATCGACCGCAACGCCAGGGTGGTGTACCCGAACTCCATCGCCAGCTCTACGTCCTGGCGCAGGTTCAGCCCGAGCCCGCCCCACTCCTGCGGGATGGCGTAACCGAACAACCCCATGTCCGCCGCCGCGGCACGCAGATCATCGGGGATCCGATCGGCGGCCATGATCTCGTTCTCCCGCGGCACCACGTCGTCACGCACGAACCGCCGCACCTGGGCCAGGATCTCCGCGAAGTCCTCGTCGCCGACCTTCTCGCTCATGACCACCGATTGTCGAACCCTCTCTGATGCGTGTCCAATACCAATAGTCGCTTGGTTATTTCATTAGGAGATATAATCCGGCGGTGGACTTCACCCAGCTCAAGGTGTTCCAAGCGGTCGCCGAGGAACTGCACTTCGGCCGCGCCGCCGAGCGCCTGCACCTCGCCCAGCCCTACCTCAGCCGCACGATCCGCGCTCTGGAGACGGACCTGGGCACCCCTCTGTTCGAACGCACGACGCGACGGGTCTCGCTCACTCCGGCCGGCCAGGCCCTGATCGAGCCGGCGACAGCGCTCCTGCGAATGGAGGAACGGACCCGCGCGGACGTCGAAGCGGCTCACCGCGGCGACGCCGGCCGCGTACGGTTCAGCTTCGCGGGACCGGCCTCCCAGGCCATGGTCGGCAAACTCGCCCGCACGGTGCGCGAGCGCCACGAACGCATCGATCTCGCATTCCGTCCCGGCCGCTATGGGCCGATCGTCGTCCGCGAACTGGTGGAACACACCACCGACCTGGCCATCGCCCGCTTCGAGCACGCACCTGCGGGGGTCGACAGCCGGGTCGTGGCCCGCGAACGCGGCGTCCTCGCCGTCCCATCGAGTCACCCCGTCGCGCGGGCGGGGTCGGTGTCCTTCGCCGACCTGCGCGGCGAACCGTTCATCACGCTGCCCGAAACCGTCGGCTCCGCGGTGCGCGCGATGTTCGTCAACGGCTGCCACGCGGCGGGCTTCGTCCCCGACATCGTGCAGAGCGCGCCCGACTCATGGACGTGCGTCGCCCTCGTCGCGGCCGGAGTCGGGCTGCACTTCACCACCGACTCGGCGATCGCGCAGATGACGCTGGAAGGAGTGGAGATCGTTCCGCTCGCCGAAGAGATCCCTCCCATCTACGGCTACCTCCTATGGCGTACCAGTGACCGGGACCCGGCCCTGACGAACGTGCTCGAGATCTCCGAAGAGGTGCTCCCCACCGTGGCGTGATTCGAGCGGGAGGCCGGTTCGGAGCTTCCGCAGGGCCTGCCGATCCCCTCCTGGACTCAAGCGATCACGAGCAGGCTGTCGACGGCGACGAGGCCGCCCCCGCCGACCACCATCACTGGATTGAGATCCAGCTCGGCGACCTCCCCGGTCCGCAGGACTGCGGCGACCCCCTCGACGATCGCGGCGAAGGCGGCGGGCTCCACCGGGACTCCGGCGTTGCGCTCGGCGGCCTGGTGCAGATCCGCGATGCCCCGCGGGGTCAGAGGGACCGGCGAGGCGGCACGCTCACCGTTCCCCTCCACGGCGCCTCCGCCGGGCCCCACCACGATCATGGGCCCGAACACCGGATCCCTGACCGCTCCCACACTGAACTCCGCCACCCCGTGCTCCTGATGCTGCACGACGAAGGCGGGGGCGCTCGGAGGGTCGTCGAGCGTTCGGCAGACGCGCGCCATCTCATCGGCGGCGGCGCGGAGCTCCTCTTCGGTCGAGAGGTCGAGCTTGACCAGTCCGAGTTTCGCCCGGTGCGGCAGGCTGGGGTCATCGACCTTGAGCACCCACGGCCCGGCAGGGTGCCACCGGACACCGCGGCGCCCAACGCGTCCGGGGACTCGGCGCACGCCATGCGGGGACAGGGAACGCCCAAGTCGGCCAAGAGAGGACTGACGATCCGTTCGGTGAGCACGGTGACTTTGCGACGCCGCGCCGCGGACACCGCACCGACGATGGGAGCGGTGAGCCCTTCGGGTAGGGGTGACGAGCTGATCGCGGCCTGCCGCCGCGGCAGAGTCCTGAGAGCCGGCCGCAGCGGCGCGGGCTGCTTCCGGCGTCGGCCGAGGCGGCGACTCCGACATACCGGTGCCCTCGAGACCCGGCTGCGGTTGATCCGGAGCGCCAGGGCACTGTTTGCCGAGCGTGGTATCCAAGCCGGCCCTCTGCGCGACATCCACCGCGCAGCCGGGCAGCGCAATGCGAGCGCGTTCAACTACCAGTTCAGCGGTAAGGAGGATCGTCCGGGCGATCGTGGGGCAGCGGGCGGGCGTGACCACACCCGCCGGCTGGAACTCGTACGCGCCGCAGACTCGGTCGAGCGCGGCCATGACGTGCACGCGCTGGTCGACATGGTCATGCGGCCGGATGCCGTCCCCGTCCGGTCATACATTCCCTGGCCGGGCGATGGCTGCCGACGGCGCTCTCCCGATCTCGACCGCGCCGTCCTCACCATGCGATTTCAGCTTGTGCTCGACCTCGGCATCCATACGCTGGCGACCTACCAGAGCGCCGAGTGCCGCAGCCAGGCGCTTACCTCACTGACCTTCTACGTCGACCGACCCATGACCGGCCTGCTGATCGCGCCGACTCGGGGTGCCCGGGCCCCAGTCTTCGATGACATCCAATCCCGCGACACCCACTGAACACACCCGGCTAAGCCGGCCTGTTCACCCCGCCCGGCTGGCACGCTTCCACCCCGCATCCTGGTCGCATGTACGCCCCTACGGCGAAACCCGCCTGAATCTGGATCGCGCACGGCAGTGGCCGGGTGGAAGCCGCCTTCTGAGAGCCCGGGCCGGCGGGGGTATGACGAGGACCTCAGGGGACGACCGTCACGGGCCAGCGCCCCATGCGTACGAGCTTCACGGCGACCGAGCCGACCAGCCGGTGTCCGGCCTGTGCGGACGCGCCCACGACCACCGCGTCCGCGCGGACCGCATCCGCCGCGCAGGCCAGGCCGGTCGCGGCGTCGCCCTCCTCGGTCGCGAGTTCCCACGCGATCGGTGGAGCGCCCTGCTTGAGCGCGTCTTCGACCTGGGTGCGCAATTCTCGTGCGATCTCCTCGCTCGTCTGGCGCATGAGCGCAGCACCACCGGTCGTGATGCTCGACAGCGAGACCAGCGGCTTGACGTAGACCATCACGAGCCTGGATCCGTTGCGCCGGGCCAGCCCCCAGGCATAGGCGCGGGCCCTCAGCGAGGTTTCGGACCCGTCGACGCCCGCCACGATCACCCGCGGCCCGACCTTGCACGCTTCGGACGGAGTCACTGCGGACGCCGGGGGCCGGCGGCGGTGTGCCGGGCGCCCGGAGGATCCAACGCCCAGTCGGGAGACTCGCCCCACCGGTCGGCGAAGACCAGTTCCCGCAGGGGCCGCCGCCGGACGGGGCCGTGCGCGCCGGCCGGACGGCCCAGCGAGATCGTCGCCGCGATCAACGTCTCTTCGGGGATTCCCAGGAGTTCCCTCAGTTCGGGCTCGACCGGTCGGTGGAAGCCGGTCATGACGCCTCCGTAACCGAGCGCCCTGGCTGCCAGGAGCAGGTTCTGGCAGGCGGGATAGACCGAGCCTCCCTCGGTCGGATGCGGCGCGCGGTAGCGGACCAGGCAAGGAAGGACCACGACGGGCACCGACTCGAACCCCTCGACGTACTCGCGCATCACGCGGGCCATCCGGCTCTTCGGGGAACCGGCGTACGTGCCGCTGCCCTTGCCGTACCCGTCCTGCTGTTCCTTCGCCGCCCAGATCCGCCGTGCGCTCTCGCCGATGAGCCGCCGCGCCTCGCGGGCACGCGGCCCGTCGACGAGCACGAGGAACCGGAACGGCTGCCGGTTGGACCCGCTCGGCGCCCGCGTCGCAGCGAACAGAATGTCCCGCAGCACCTGCGGAGGAACCGGCTCATCGAGGTAGCGCCGTATGGCTCGGGTGCTGGTCAGGCCTTCGAGCAGCCCTACGGTGTCGTCCGCGAGCGGCTGGTCTGACAGATCACTGCTCATGTACCCACCTCGACGGCGCTCGCCACGGTATCCGCTACGGGCCGGCGAGCTCGCATCACTCGTTCCTCCCGGCAGGGTAGTCCGCGCCTCCCCCTCTGCCGCGGTCAGGCCGTTTCAGGCAGTCCGGTAGGCGGCCGCCAGGGATCACACGGCCTTGGTGAGGGCCTCGTACTCTTCGTCGGTCAGCGTGACCGTCGCCGCCTGCACGTTCTCTTCCAGATGCGCGACGCGGGACGTGCCGGGGATGGGCAGCATGACCGGGGAACGCCGCAGCAACCACGCGAGGGCGAGCTGCGACGGAGTGGCACCGTGCTCTCGCGCGGCCGACTCCAGCGGACCCCCGGGGCGCGCGAGTTCCCCGGTCGCGATCGGGAACCACGGAATGAACGCGATGTCCTCGGCCTCGGCGTAGTCCAGGACGTCCTCGGCCTTGCGATTGACGAGGTTGTACAGGTTCTGGACGGAGACGATCTCGGCGATGCCGCGCGCTTCCTTCAACTGTTCTACGGTCACCTCAGACAGCCCGATGTGCCGGATCTTGCCTTCCTTCTGCAGCTCGACGAGTTCGCCCAGCTGGTCGGCGAGGGGGACCTTGGCGTCGATCCGGTGCAGCTGGTAGAGATCGATCCTCTCCAGACCCAGGTGACGCAAGCTCAGTTCCAGCTGCTGGCGCAGGTACTCCGGCCGCCCCAGCGGGCGCCAGTCGCCGGGGCCGGAGCGGCTCAGACCCGCCTTCGTGGCGATGACCAGGTCGTCGCGGTAGGGGTGCAGCGCCTTGCGGATCAGCTGCTCGCTCACGAAAGGACCGTAGGAGTCGGCGGTGTCGATGAAGGTGACGCCGAGGTCGACGGCGCGGCGCAGGACTCGCACCGCTTCATCGGGGTCCTTGGGATCTCCCCACACACCCGGTCCGGTCAGCTGCATCGCGCCGTAACCCAGGCGGACGACCGGCAGGTCGCCGCCGATCGCGAACGTGCCCGACGCTTCGGCGGGGCGGTCACTGGAGAGCGTGCTCATGGAAGCGTTCCTCTCTATCGGTCAGATGAGGCGGCACACGGTCGCGCGCAACAGGTGATCGTGTGCCCTACCCCCGATATCGGACGTCTCACACGGAACCCGGACGCACCGGGCCCAGATGAATCCTGGCACGTCAGGCGTGGAGGGGCTGGTGGACAGGGGCGTCCAGGACGAAGTCCTGGCGGAAGGTGCGGCCGCCGGCGACCAGCAGGCGTGCGACCGCGGGAGTGCGGCCCGCGGTGAGCAGCAGGACGGTGACGAAGTCTTGCGGCAGTCCGGTAGCGGCGTAGCGCCCCTCCTGGTCGGTGACCGTGCGCAGTAGCTGGTGGCCGTTCGAAGCCAGGATCGTGACGCCGACGTGCGGGATGGGAGCGCCCTCGGCGGTCCGGACGGTACCGACCAGCATCGGGGGCTGCTTCCCGAAGCCGTCGTGCTGACCGGGGTCGACGGAGTGGGGCCTGGGGGCTTCGAAAGAGGGGTCTTCGACGGGCTCCTCGACAAGCACATCGGCGTCGGCCTGGGCCTGGTCGGCCTTGCGCCGTTCGAGGAGTGCGCCGATCCCGATCAGGACGGCTCCCGCGGCGAGCCAGGCGCACAGCACCAAGGTGGGTCGCAGGAGTCCCTGCCGGTCGAAGTAGAAGATGCCGTGCAGAGCGTCGATCAGGTTGCCCAGGGGCATGACCGGGTGCAGCGCGCGGAAGAAGCCCGGGACGAGCTGGTAGGGGATGGCGCCGCCGCTGGACGGAATCGACAGCAGCACGAACAGGCCGATGGCGACGCCGGGGATGAACTGGCGGACGAACGGGACCAGCCCGTACGTCGTCCATGCCACCGCTTGCGTGATGAGGAACGCGTACAGGATGGCGAGCGGCTGGTTCGGGACGACGTCCATGGACAGGCCGACCAGGTATCCCACGACGCTGGTGAAGGCGCCGATTCCCGCCAAGGTCAGGAGCTTGACGCGCCGGCTCAGCGTGACCGCGCGCAGCATCATCATCACCGATATGTAGGGGACGATGTTCCAGACCATCGCCAGGTAGAACAGGCCGGTTCCGGTGACGTCGCCCTTGGCGGTGGGTGCCACCTCGACGGTGGTGAGTTTCTGGCCGCCCTGCTTGGCGATGCCGGTGAACGTGGTGGTGGCGGCCTGTTCGAGGTAGGTGCCATCGGCTTTGGCGAGGTACAGCGTGGCCTTCTGGCCTTCGACGCTGTAGGCCGCGACGGCGTCGCGGCTGGTGACCTTGTGCTTGGCTGCGGCCGAGTCCTTGACCGGGATGATGTCGAAGGAGCCCGGCGCCTGCTGGTCGAGTCCAGCGCTCAGTTGCGCCGCGGCCACCGGTCCGGACACCGCGACCTTGACGTCGTGGGGTGAGGGCGAATGGAACGGCAGCATGTAGCAGAACAGGAAGCCGAAGAAGAACAGCAGAGGGAACCACAGGCTTCCCGCCAGTGTGCGTACCAGTCGCGGCTTCTCGTCGGGTTCGGCGGTTTGCTCATCGCTCACGCGTGGCGACCTCTCTGGACGGCACCCCTCAACACGGGAGGTGGCGGATACGGACATGGCACGCCGGGCCCGTCGCTGATCCGGAGCTCCCGACCGTCACGGCCGGCCGTCGCGGCCGGCCGTGGACCGCGCGCATGGGCCGGGTGAGGCGGGCTCCGAGGCAGGCCGCCCAGAGGCTAACACATGTAAGCCAAGTTGAGTAACATGTGTTAGCCAGTCGAGCCTGCAGTAGGGTTCCGCATCGTCCGCGACAAGGAGGCGAACGCATGGCGCCGGCGCAGCGAGGCCCCACTCGTACCCGCGTCCCGAACCGCTGGGGGCAGGGGGACCGGTTGCGGGGCGAGATCCTCATGGCCGCCGGACGGCTGCTCGCACAGGGGGGCAGCGAGGAGAACCTCTCACTGAGGGCGATCGCCCGGGAGGCGGGGATCGCCGCGCCGAGCATCTACCGGCACTTCCGCGACAAGACCGAGATCGTATGGGGAGTGCTCTCGGCTGCCTACGGCGAACTCGCCGCCGTGATGCGGGAGGCGGAGCAGTCGTCCGACGGCTCCCCGCGGCAGCGGGTGGCCGCGATAGCGGACGCGTACTGCTCCTTCGCCTTCGACCGGCCGCGCCATTACCGTCTGATGTTCGACCTCGAACAGTCCGCCGTGCCCGAGGAACGGCTCGCCGAACACCCGGTGAGCGAGATCCTCGACACCTGGGAAGCCGCGGTGAGCATGCTTCTGGAGATCCGCCCGCACCCGCGCCTGGACGCCCGACAACTGGCTGTGCTGTTGTGGACGGCTTTGCACGGCCACGTGAGCCTCCGCCGGGCGATGCCGGTCCCCGACGAACTGAAGGGTCACAGCGAGATCCACGAGCACCTGCTCACCGAGCTCCTCGGCCCCGAGACCTGATTCAAGGCCCGAGACCTGATTCAACGAGGCCTTCTCACGATCGGGTCCCGGCGAGCGGGTGGCGCCTCCTGGGCGGAGCGGTCTGCGCCACGGCGCTGACCGCCCTAGCGGCTAGGTCGCGGGCGGCGCGTGGGCGAAGACGTTCTTCCGGCGGAGGAACTCCTCCAGTCCCGCGCGCCCGCCAGCGCCCACCACGGCATCGGTCCGAACAGCGGATCTCTGCCCTGCCCCAACTTCGCACGGTGCAGCGGCCGGACGGGCGTCCCGGCGAACCGATGTGACAGCCGCCACATATACAGCTATATTAGTTAATTAATTTCGCCCATCCCGCGAAGGGACGCCGGTCACAAGGCCGGGAGCGAACGGCAGGAAGGCTCGCCCATGGGTTTCCGGGTGGAAAAGGACGTCATGGTGCCGATGCGGGACGGAGTCACTCTCGCCACGGACCTGTGGATTCCCGACGGCGGCCCCGGACCGGCACTGTTGGTTCGCCTGCCGTACGGCAAGAACGTGGTCTCGTTGGGCAGCCCCCTGCTCCCCAACATCTTCGAGTTGCTGGATGCCGGCTACGCCTTGGTCTGGCAAGACTGCCGCGGAACCTTCGACTCCGACGGCGAGTTCGTTGCGATGGCGAACGAACCGCAGGACGGTGCCGACACCATCGGCTGGGTGTGCGAACAGCCGTGGTGTGACGGCAGCGTCGGCGCCTACGGCGCCTCCTACTTCGGCTTCACCCAATGGGCCGCCGCCTCACAGTCCCCCGAGGGGCTGAAGGCCATCGCGCCGACCATTACGAGCACGGACTACTACGCCGGCCCCTGGTACTGCGAGGGCGGCGCGCTCTCCTGGCACACCGCCTGGTTCTGGAGCACGATGATGACGGTCCGCGCCGCCCAGCGGTCGGTATCGCGCGGCGACGGCGATCTCCAGACGCTGATGGCACTGGCCGGCGCGTTCTCCGACCCGCAGGCCCACCTCAACGGGATGCCCGCAGAGCAGGAACTCCTGGCCAAGCACTGCCCGTGGTGGCCCGACTGGCTGCGGCACGCCGACCGCGACGAATTCTGGCAGGAACTGTGCGTCGCCGACCGATTCGAGGCGGTGACCGTGCCTGCTCTCAACGTCGGCGGCTGGTTCGACCTCTTCGTCAACAACACCACACGCAGTTACACCCGCGCGAAGGCCGAAGCCGGAAGCACCGCAGCGCGCGAGGGGCAGCAATTGATCATCGGTCCCTGGGACCACACCGGCCAGACCGGCGCCTACCACGACCGCCGGTTCGGCCCGTCCGGCGACGCGGCCACCGCCGATCTCACCGGTGCGCACGTGCGGTTCTACGACCGCTGGCTGCGCGGAAAGACCGACGCCCTCGACGGCACGGCCCCGGTCCGGATCTTCGTCATGGGCATCGACCGATGGCGCGACGAGCAGGATTGGCCCCTGCCCGACACCACCTACATCGACTACTTCCTCGACGGCGCCGGCCAGGCCAACACCGCCGACGGCGATGGCGCCCTGTGTACCAGCCTCCCGTCGGTCGGGGCAGCCGACACCTATGTGTACGACCCGGCCCAACCGGTGCCCAGCCTCGGCGGCCGCATGCTCATGCCCGCGACCCTGAATGCCACGGGCCCGGTCGACCAGCGCCAGGTCGAGGCCCGCCCGGACGTTCTCTGCTACACCACGCCGGTTCTCCAGGAGCCGGTCGAGGTCACCGGGCATGTGTCACTGATCCTGCACATCGTCTCGTCGGCCCGGGACACCGACTTCACCGGAAAGCTGGTGGACGTCCATCCCGACGGCCGCGCGATCTACCTGACCGACGGCATCCTGCGTGCCCGCTACCGCAACTCACTGGCCGAACCGGAACTCCTCGAGCCGGAGCAGGTCTACGAGATCACTCTCGACCTGTCGGTGACCTCGAACGTGTTCCTGCCCGGGCACCGGATCCGCCTGGAAGTGTCCAGCAGCAACTTCCCTCGCTTCGACCGCAATACCAACACGGGCGGCTGCATCGCGGAGGAGTCTCTCGAAGAGGCCGTCGCGGCCACCAACCGCATCTTGCACGGTCCCGAGCACCCCAGCCGGCTCGTCCTCCCGATCATCCGACGTTGAGCACGGCGCGCAGGCCGATGGGACTGTACGCCCACCGGTGAGGCACTCGCACTGGTCGGGAGGCGTCCCACCGGGGCTCGCCCATCGGCGGGGCGAGCAGTACTTCCTCTGAGCAACCGGACCAAGGAGATGCGATGTCGAACGTCGTGGTCGAGGATCGAGACGACGGCGTGCGAGTCGTGCGTTTGAACCGGCCCGATCGACTCAACGCGCTAACGCCGGAAATGGTCGACGACATCACTGAGAGCATCACCGGTGCCGGCGCGCATCGAGCGGTTCTCATCACCGGAACCGGCCGAGGCTTCTGCGCAGGTGTCGACATCGCGGGCGCCGACGAACGCCAACGCGGCCGCAGCAACGCGGACGCCCTCCTGGTCCAGGAGCGCTTCGCCCGAATGATCCGCGCCGTGGCGTGCGCCCCCGTTCCCGTGGTGAGCGCGATCAACGGCCCGGCAGCGGGCGCTGGGCTGGGCCTCAGCCTCGCCGGCGACATCAGGATCGCCGGACGGTCGGCGCGCTTCATCATCGGCGCGCCCAACATCGGCCTGTCCGCCGGCGAGTGCGGCATCAGCTACTTCCTCCCCCGCCTGGTCGGGCTGGGCCGCGCCGCCGACCTCATGATCACAAACCGGCACGTCGACGCCGCCGAGGCCTTCGACATCGGCCTGGTCAGCCGCCTCGTCGACGACGACCGGCTCACCGAGGCGGCCGACACCGTCCTCGATGCGATCACCGCGCTCAGCCCGTTCGGGCAGAAGATGACCAAACAGGTCTACCGCCAGAACATCGACGCACCGTCACTGGAGGCGGCCCTGGACCTGGAGAACCGGACCCAGATCCTCGCCAACGCCACCGCGGACGCAGCCGAAGCGCGCACAGCGTTCCTGGAAAAACGACCACCGGTGTACACCGGCCGCTAGTGCTCACCTGTGGCCGCCCGTACGCGCCCTGAGAAGAGGACTCGACACCGCCTGGTCACATGAACCGCTGGTGCTCGGGGGTGACAAGCCAGCTCTCCGCGCTGTCCGCGGCACGAATTACCAGGAGGCAACCTCGGGCCTTTCGGGGCACCACAAGACGGCACGAGCCCCCAAAGGGAGCACACCCGGTCACTCTTCGGCTGAGGTGATGAAGTCAGCGAGCTGCCGGGGGCGCGGTGGCGGCCGTGGGCCTGGGCGATCCAGCGCGTCAGCATGGGGGGCGCCCCTGCCTGGTCGTGGTCCCGGTTGTACGGGGTCGTTCGCCACGTGGGTGAGCAGGAGGTCGCCGACTCGTCGACGCCCAGCGGGAGTCCGTACCGCTGCCCTCATCCTGCGGGCCGTGCCCTCCGCGGCGTCGAAGCGGGCCGACCGCATCGGATGCCTGTACAGCGAGGCCGGCCGTGTCCTTCTCAGGTGTGGCGCGGGCGAGGCAGCAAGGCGAACGCACTCTCCGCGATCGAGGTCAGGCGGGCGGGGCTGTGGCCGTACGCGCCTACTACATCGGTCCCGCGGATGATGGTCAGCAGAAGGTACGCGAGGTCGTCGGGATCCGCGTCGGGGTCGATGTCACCGTTGCGTTGCGCCGCTCGCACACACTCGGCCACCGCCGTCCGGACCACGGAGGAGCACTCCTTGGCCAGGCGTTTCACCTCGGGGTCGGAGGCGCCGACCTCCAAGGCCATCTTGGCGGCGAAGCAGGCCGCCCCCGCCCGGTCGGAGGCGGATGTTATGACAACCGCCGGTCACGCTCGGCTACCTGGCGGCTGGGGACAGGTTCGGGAGAAGGACGCCGTCCCCTTGCGCACCGCCTCCGCAAATGTGGCTCTATGTAGTGTTATAACTACAGAGAGAAGCCGGGCGGGTGCCCGGATACGAACCCGGAGGAGAAACAGCATGCGCAGGAACCTCACCGTCGCGGCGGCCGCCGTTGCGGCGGCCGCGGCACTGGCCGCTCTTCCCGCCTCGGCGCACGCTACGGCGCACGCCGCAGCGTATCCCTACTTCCTCTGCGACCAGGTCCTGTACAACGGCGGCGTGATCGCGACAGGCTGCAAGCCTAAGCCGACCGGCAACTACAGCAGGCTCACCATCCAAGAGTGGGGCTCGCCCACCCACTTCCTGTGTGACAACGGCAGGACCACCGGAGACGGCATGCTGATCTCCGACAAATGCTCGGTGTTCTAGCGGGAGGCAGGGATGCTGGCGGCCATCCAGGCCCGGGACTCGGGTCCGGACCACCGGCCCCAAAGTAGGTCGTTCGTGCAGGTCAGGAGCTTCGCAAGACGGTCTCGCAGAACTTCGGGGTTGTGAGAGGGGATCTGCGAGATGGCAGCCTGCGGAAACGTGGCAGCGCGCTGACCTCGCAGAACGGGTCATTGATGCAAACACCCGCCGTCACCGCAGTCACCCACAGCTACTTTGCGGCTGGTCGCACGGACCCGAGCCCCGGGCCGTCCGGGCTTGCCGGTCCGGTCGGGCAGCGGGTGGCCGCACACCGGGCACGGGGAGAACATCAACTTCTTCGGCTCGATCGATGTCGACATCGAGGGCGAGCTCGCCCAGCTCGGCCCCACCGGGTACCGGCCCCTGCGCGTGCGCAACACCTTGTTCTGATGCTGTGCCGATCTCTGTGCGTGTCCGCTGCTGGACCGGCGGGGGTGAGCTGCGTGAGATAGCAGCGGCGGTCGGCGTTCGAACGACTTGCCGGATGGGCCGCCGGCTCGGGAGGCGCGGGCCGTCGTCAGGTCGCGCGGAAGGTGGTGTGTTGGGTGCCCAGGCCCTCGATGGTGCTGACCAGGTGGTCGCCGTCGTCCAGGAAGTGGGCGGGGGTTCGGGTGGCGCCGATTCCGGCAGGGGTTCCGGTGAAGATGAGGTCGCCGGGTCGCAGCGTGGCGACCGATGACAGGTGGCTGATCAGTTCGGGCACGGGGAAGATCATGTCGCTGGTGCGTGCGTCCTGCATGGTTTCGCCGTTGAGGGTGCAGCCGATGGCCAGGTCGTTGGGGTCGGTGAGTTCGTCGAGGGTGACGACGGCGGGGCCGGTGGGGCCGAATCCGGGGTGGGACTTGCCGAGGGAGAACTGCTGGGGGGTGGGGCCGGACCACTGGCCGATCCGTTCGGACAGGTCTTGGCCGATAGTGAACCCGGCGACGTGTTCCCAGGCGTCGTGGGCGGGAATGCGGTGGCCGCCCTTCCCGATCACCACGACGAGTTCGATCTCCCAGTCGACACAGCCTTCGGGCAGGGTGACGGTGGCGGACGGGCCGGTCAGGCAGGAGGCGAACTTGGTGAAGGTCATCGGCCACGTGGCGAGGGTGGAGATGTCGATACCGGACTCTTCGGCGTGTTCGCGGTAGTTGACGCCGATGGCGAAGATCTGGCCGGGGCGGGGCACCGGCGCCCGCAGATCGCTGTCGCTGTAGGGGGACGCCTCGCCGGTCAGGGCCGTCAGAATCGGCCGGGTCTCGTGCCAGCGTTCGAACAGCGCCTGCGGGTCGGGGCTCAGGGTCCCGCCACTGGCCTTGTGGATGTCGATGGCTCCGTCGCCGGTCAGCAGCACGGCCCGGCCGGCCAAATTCGCGATGCGCATCCGTTCCTCCGCGGTTGGTGTGTCGCCCCGGCAGCTCAGCCCGAGGGGATTCACCGCATTGAATGAGGAAAGCGGCGACAACGACTTGGCCCGCCAGGCCAAAGTCAGGTGCGCGGCTTGGGCGCGGGGTCCAGGGTGCGGGCGATCTCCAGGGCCAGCCGCAACTCCATGGGGTCGTCGATGGTGCGGCCCAAGAGTTCCTCGGCCTTGTGGACGCGGTAGGTGACGGTGTTGCGGGCGATGTGCAACTGTTCGGCGGCGTTCTGGGGGCTGCGTTCGCAGGCCAGGTAGACGCGCAGGGTCTCGCGCAGTTCACGGGTGCGTTCGTCGTCGGTCAGCAGCGCGCCGAGGACGTCTTCGGCGTACCAGCGGGCCTGTTCGTCGTCGATGGTCGCCAGGGACAGGGTCCGCAGTCGGCTGTAGTCGCACCACCAGCCGGCGCCCGCCGCGGAGGCGACCCGGTCGGCTTCGCGTGCTCCCACGTGGCTGCGGCGCAGTCCCTGCGGCCCGTACGCCACGGGTCCGGCGGCCACTCTGACTCCGGGCGGTGGCCGCAACCTGCGGCCCGGATCGCTGTGACCGGGCGGTGGGGCCGCCCGCCAGCCTGCCCAAGCCCACACCTGGCCTGGGACGACCGACAGGCTCATCCATCCGTCCGCGGCCAGGGCGCGGGACAGATCTTCGGCATGACGGTGCAGGTCGGCGGCGGGGACGTGGCGGTCGCCGCTCACCACGAACGCCTGATGGTGGCGGGCCAGCTCATATCCCAGCGTGGCGGAGGCCGATTCGGTGGGGACGTCCTTGCCGGCGAGCAGGGCCTCCACGAGCCGGCGGCGATCGGCCTCCCGGCCCGCTTCCCATCGGGCCCGCTCGGCCAGGTACTCCTCGGCCAGCCGGCTGGCGTGGGCGTCGGCATAGGCGAACAGCAGATCGCTCACCCGGTGGTTCTCGGCGCGGCGGACCGGTTCGGGCTGGGTGTCGATGATGGCGGTGAGCGCCTGGTGCAGGCGGGCGTGACCGATCCGTACGCCCCGCAGCACGCGGTCCAACGGGATGCCGCGGCGCGCGAACTCCACGCCTCCGGCGACGGCCTCCTGGGGGAACTGCGCGTGGTCGGGTGGAACGTCCTCCAGCAGTCCGCACAGTGCCAGCAGTACGGTCGCCTCCACCGAGATACGCAGCGTGGCGAACGGCGCGGGGCCGCCGCCGTGCTCGGGTACGCGTTCGATGATCTCGTCGGTCATCTCCAGCGAGGTCTGCACGGCCCACGCCACCGGACCCGAGCCCAGCACCGCCGTCGCCACCGCGATGGTGACCGCAGAGCAGGCCGGCTCGGCCGCACCCTGCGGGGTGTCGGGGGGTGCCAGGGCCAGGATCCAGTCGTGCGGGACGTGGTTCACCTGGCCAGTCCTATCAGCCCAGGGCTGCGAGTCTGCCGCGGAAGAAGACCAGGGGTGTCGCGTTGTCGCAGGCGTGGGCGCCGTGGACCAGGCCCGCGACCGCGGTGTGGTCGCCGACCTCGTAGGTTGCGTACAGTTCGCAGTCCAGCCAGGCCAGGACGCCGTCCAACTGCGGGCAGCCCAGCGGGCTGGGCGTCCAGGCGCGGTCGCCGAACCGGTCGGTGTCGCGGGAGGCGAACGCGGTGGCGATCTGCGGCTGGTGCGCCGACAGGACGTTCACGCAGAACCTGCCCGCCTTCTCGATGAGCGGCCAGGTGGCGGAGGACTTTCCGGTGAAGAACGACACCAGCGGCGGCTCCAGCGACGCCGAGGTGAACGAGCCGATGGTCATCCCGACGGGGACGCCGTCGTGCACGGCAGTGACGATCGCGACGCTGGAGGGCACATGCCGCATGATTTCTCGCAACGGGCTCATGGCGTTCAACTGTGCGTGGCGGGTCGACGGCTCCGCTTGGTCTGCGGGCACCAACCAACGCCGATCGTTTGGTCACGGGAGCAGTCCCGTCTTGAAGTACATGTGCCGTAGCCGGTCCGGCCCGTCGTTGGTCGCGCCGCTGGATGCTCCCGGCCTGGGCGTCAGCACGCCGGGAAACCTGATGATCTCCAGCGCGAGCCGTGTCTCGAGGGGATCCATGGGCGTGCGGGCTCCGAGTAGTTCCTCGGCGCGTTTGACGCGGTAGGCGACGGTGTTGCGGGCCACCTCAAGCTGTTGGGCGGTCGCTTTCAGGCTCCGTCCCGACGCAAGGTAGCACCGCAGGGTGTTGCGCAACTGCTCGGTCCAGCCGTCTTCGGCGGCCAAGGCGCCGAGGGTCTCCAGCATGTACCAGCGTGCCTGCTCGGCGTCGCCCGTCAGCAGGCATGCGGTGCGCACGTCCCGGTAGTCGCACACGCCGGCCGCGGTGGGTTGTGCCGCGGCGATCGAGGCGGCGCGCCGGGCGGCCAGATGGCTGCGCCGCATCCCCGCCACGCCGTAGGACGGCGGGCCGGCCGCGGCGCGCCACCCGTCCGGCAGGTGGGACGGCCATGGCAGCCGGCGCGGCCGGACATCGAATCCCATCCAGGCCCACACGGCTGCGGCATGCCCGCTCACCTGCAGCAGTTCGTCGCCACCGCACGCGTCCGCAAGGTCGGCGGCCAGCCGTGCGGGATGCCCGCCGCCGTCGCGCGATCCCTGCCGCCAGAGGATGACGGCCACATGGTGGCGGTTGGGCGCATAGCCCAGGACACGTTCGGCGGCCACCGGATCGGACTGCTCCCCGGCGATGATCGCCTCGATCATGCGCCAGCGCGCGGCCTCCTCGCTCACCTCTGACCGGTTGCGTTCAGCGACGTACACCTCCGCCAGTTCACCTGACAGCCGGTCGACCTGCTCGAACAACATCTCGGCGAGTGGTGCGGGCATCTGGCGGCCGGGCGCGGCGTCGCGCAGCGCGCGGTGCAGGCAGGCATGTCCCACACGGACACCGCGCAGCACCCGGTCCAGCGGTATGCCGCGGCGTACGCAGTCGCGGACGAGTTCGACGCCATCGCGGGTCACCCGATCGGCCTGCCCGCCTGCCAGGCCGCACAGGCAGGTGAGCACCGCCGCCTCGGACGCCCGCCGCAGTGTCTCAAACGGCGCCGGACCGATTCCCTGTTCGGGAACGTTGTCGATGATCTGCTGCGTCATGGCCTGAGCGGCGGTGACCGCCCACCGCAGCGGCCCGTCCCCGAGCACTCGCCTCGCCGGGACCGAGGTGGCCGGGTCGCAGCACGGCTCTGCCTGCGCAGGGCCGTCCAGGCGGCTGATCCAGGAAAGGTCCATCACCGCACTCCACCATGCGGTCAAGCCGGCGGCGAGGACGCCGGGTGCAACCGCGGGCGGCAAGTTTGGGCCGGCGGACCAAGCGTGACGCCCATGATGCGCCGTGAAATCAGCGGACACCCGTTCGTTGAGGAGGCCTTCCGTGCCGGTTCCCGGTGAGTTCCCGTTGCAGTACAGCCCGTCCATCGACGCCGACCTCGTCCAGCGCGCCCGAGACCTGCGGCCGCTGATCGAAACGGGCGCCGCCGAGGCCGAACGTCAGCGGCGGCTGCCCGAGGCGACCGTCACCGCCCTCACCGAGGCCGGGCTGTTCAAGCTGACCGTGCCGCGCCGCTACGGCGGCCACGAAGCCGGTTTCGCGACCTTCCTGGCCGTCCACGCCGAGATCGCCCGCGCCTGCGGCTCCACCGCCTGGGTGTGCACACTGCTCAACGTCTGCAACTGGGCCGCCGGCATCGCCCCCGAGCCGGTGCGTGAGGAGATCTTCGGCGCCGACCCCGACGCGCGGGCCTGCGGTGTGCTGTCCCCCAGCGGTACCGCCATCCCCACCGGCGACGGCTACCTCGTCACCGGTTCCTGGGGGTTCGCCTCCGGCAGCCTGCACGCCACCTGGGCGATGCTCGGCGTGCAGGTCAGCGGCGATGACGGGCGGATCGTCGCGTTCGGCAACGTGATGGTGCCGATCGACCAGCTCACGATCAAGGACACCTGGCACGTGGCCGGGATGCGCGGCACCGGCAGCAACACCCTCATCGCCGACGACGTCTTCGTGCCCGCGCACCGGCTCATCCCGGTGGCCTTGGGCGCCGACCAGCCCGACAACCATCCCGACGAGCCGCTCTACCGCTCCTCCCTGGTCCCGGCGCTGGCGGTGGTGCTGACCGGGCCCCAGCTCGGCCTCGCCCGCGCGGCCCTGGACCGGACGCTGGACACCATCGGCAGGCGCGGCATCTCCTACACCTTCTACGACCAGGCCATCCAGGCGCCCTCGACCCAGTTCGAGGTGGCCCGGGCGACCGAGCTGATCGACACCGCGGCGCTGCACATGTTCCGTTCCGCCGCCGACATCGACCAGGCCGCCGCCCAGGGCCGGCCCTTGGACGTCACCGAACGGCTGCGCGTCCGTATGGACACCGGCTACGCCATCACGCGCGCCCGCCAGGCCATCGACCTGCTGCTGGACGTCAACGGCGCCTCCAGCTTCGCCGAGTCCAACCCGCTGCAGCGGATCTGGCGCGACTCGGCCACCGCCGCCCGCCACGCGGTCGCCAACCCGAGCATCAGCGCCGAGGCCTACGGGCGGGCCCTGCTCGGCATCCAGGAGCAGATGACCCCCCTGTCCTGAAACCCGCCGGACGCCTGACACCCGCCTGGGGCCGTGCCACTCCGCCTGGCGCCCGACCGCACCGTTCAAGGAGATGACCATGGACCGCATCCGCCCCGCACGTTTCGTGCACGTCGTTTACCGCACCCACCGGTTCGACACCATGCTGGAGTGGTATCAGAAGGTGTTCGACGCCCGTGTCCAGTTCAAAGATGAGGCGCTTGCGTTCCTGACCTACGACCAGGAGCATCACCGGTTCGCCTTCGTCAACCTGGACCTGATCGACCCCGACCCCGCCCCTGAGGACAGGAACCGGCAGGGTCTGGTCGGCGTCGACCACGTCGCCTACACCTTCGCCTCGCTGCGCGACCTGCTGGAGAACTGGGACCAGTTGCGGGCGATCGGCGTCGAGCCGTACTGGTGCCTGCACCACGGCATCACCATCTCCCTGTACTACGCCGATCCCGACGGCAACCAGATGGAGTTCCAGGTCGAAAGCTATGCCTCCGCCGAGGAGGCCAACGCCTTCATGGCCGGCCCCGGCTATGCCGAGAACCCGATCGGTGTCGAGTTCGACCCGGCGGACTGGCTCGCCCGCCTGCGCGGCGGCGCCCCGCAGAGCGACTTCCTGGTGCGCACGGTCCACCAGCCGGTGGCGCCGATCCGCTTCCCGGCCCCGGCCCAATGATCCGCTCGACCGGCACGGCGCCCGCCCGGAGGAACGCCAGATGATCGACATGGTGATGCCGGATACCGCCGCCGAGGAGGGGGCGGCCACGCTGCGGGAGGTGGAGCGGCGGCTGCTGTGGCTGTCCACCGCCATCGTCGACCACGCCAACCGGGTGCGGCCCAACCCGGCAGGGCTGAAGGTCGGCGGGCACCAGGCCTCCAGCGCCTCGATGGTGACGATCATGACGGCGCTGTGGTTCGAACACCTTCGCGTCCAGGACCGGGTGTCGGTGAAGCCGCACGCCTCACCGGTCCTGCACGCGATCAACTACCTGCTGGGCGAACTCGACCAGCGGTACCTGACGACGCTGCGCGCCTTCGGCGGACTGCAGAGCTACCCGTCGCGGGCCAAGGACCCCGATCCCGTCGACTACTCCACCGGCTCGGTCGGCATCGGCGCGACCGCGCCGATCTGGGGGGGCGCTGGCCCGCCGGTACGTCAACTCGGTGACCGGCACAGCGGGCACCGGACGGCAGTACTCCCTGCTCGGCGACGCGGAGTTGGACGAGGGCGCGTGCTGGGAGGCCATCGGCGACCCGATGGTCGCCGAACTGGGCGAGGTGGTCTGGATCGTCGACCTCAACCGCCAATCGCTGGACCGGATCGTCCCGGTCGCCGCCCCCGACCGGCTCCAGGGCATGTTCGCCGCCGCCGGGTGGCAGGTCCTCACCGTCAAGTACGGGCGCCTGCTCCAAGCGCTGTTCAACCGGCCAGGCGGGGACGCCCTGCGCCGCCGGATCGACCAGATGCCCAACGCCGAGTATCAGCGGCTGCTGCGCTGCAGCCCTGACCAGCTGCGCCGGCGGCTGCCCGGTGATGGCGCGGGCACCGCGACCACCGACCTGGTCGCCTCCCTCGACGACGCCACCCTGCACGCCGCGCTCCGCGACCTGGGCGGCCACGATCTGCGCGCCGTGAGCGACGCGCTGGCCGCGATCGACGACACCCGCCCGACCGTGATCTTCGCCTACACGATCAAAGGGTACGGGCTGGCCAGCGAGGGACACCCGCAAAACCACTCCGCGCTGCTGACTGCCGATCAGCTCGCCGAACTCGCCGCCCGCGTCGGAGCCTGCATCGACGACCCCTGGGCCCGGTTCCCCGCGGGATCGGCGGCCGAATTGTGCACACGCACCGCCGAACGACTCCGCCGCCCGCCGGTCACCCCGACCACCGTCCCACCGATCCCCACCGACCTCGGGCGCACCCCCACCGGGCGCGCCACCACCCAGGCCGCGCTCGGCCGCACTCTGCTCGACCTCACCAGGCAAGCCCCCGAGGCGGCGCGCCGAGTGGTCACCCTGAGCCCCGACGTGTCGTCGAGCACCAACCTCGGAGGCTGGGTGAACAAGGTCGGCGTCTGGTCCCCCAGCGAACGCCCGGACTGGTTCGACGACGACCCCGAAACGATCCTGCACTGGCGCGAGCGGCCCACCGGGCAGCACCTCGAACTGGGCATCGCCGAGGTCAACCTGGTCGGGGCACTGGCGGAAATGGGAACGACCTGGAGCCGCTGGGGCCAGCCGCTGCTGCCCATCGGAGTGCTCTACGACCCGTTCGTCCAGCGCGCCCTGGAACCCTGGTCCTTCGGCGTCTACGCCGGCGGCCAGTCGATCCTGGTCGGCACACCCTCCGGCGTGACCCTCGCACCCGAAGGCGGCGCGCACCAATCGATCACCACCCCCTCGACCGGAGTCGAGCAGCCCGGCTGCATCGCCTACGAACCGGCCTTCGCGATCGACGTGGAGTGGACCCTGCTCGCCTGCCTGGCCCGCCTCGGCCGACCGGACGGCACCTCGGCCTACCTGCGGCTGTCCACCCGCCCGATCGACCAGAACCTGGCCGCCGTCCCCACCGACCCCGCCGCACGCCGGCGACGACGCCGGCAGGTCGTCGCCGGCGCCTACCCGCTCAAAAGGGCGGCCGGGACCCAACACCCGGCCGTGACGATCGCCGCCATGGGAGCACTGCTGCCCGAGGCCCTGGCCGCCGCCGACCGGCTGGAGGCGCTCGGCACCAGCACCGACGTCGTGTGCATCACCAGCCCAGGGCTGCTGTTCCGGGCCCTGCAAGCCCGAACCGGCACGATGCCCGGCGACACCTGGGTACTGGACGTCGCGTTCCCCGCACACCGCGCCGCACCGATGGTGACCGTGCTCGACGGCCACCCCCACACCCTGGCCTTCCTGGCCACCATCAACTCGGTGCCCGCCGTTCATTTAGGCGTATCCACCTTCGGCCAATCCGGTGACCTGGAATCGGTGTACCGCGGCCACGGCCTCGACACCGACAGCATCATCGCCGCCGCCCTCGACGTCACCGCCTGACGAACATCTTTCCCGGCCGTCCGTCCCCTTCACGGCCATGAGCGCCTGACCCGCCGCAAGGAGAAACCGACAGTGTCCGCCCCAGCCCCGCACACGCGCGGCGACCGCCCCCTCGTAGTGGCGCCCCAGGACGTTCCCGCGATCGAAACCATCCCCTTCACCGAACGGGGACTGCCCGCCAGCACTTACGACCTGCTGGCCCGTTCGGCCGGCACCCACCCCGACCGGCCCGCCCTGTACCTGCTGGGTGAGGACGGGCACCTGTGGCGGCAGGCGCCCTGCTGGACCTACGGCACGTTGCTGCAGCGTGTGCACCAGGCGGCCAACACCTACCTGGAACTGGGCCTGCCCGCGGGCGGTGTCGTCGCCCTCATGCTGCCCAACCTGGGCATCGGTTACGCGGCGCTGCTGGGCGCCCAGGCCGTCGGGATCGCCAACCCGGTCAATCCGATGCTCGCCGAGGACCATCTGGTCGACATCCTCACCCTGACCAGGGCACAGATCCTGCTGGCACCTGGGCCGGACCTGTCGGCCGACCTGTGGGCCAAGGCACTGCGAATCGCCTCCCGGCTCCCGGGCCTGCGAGCGGTGGCCGCCGTCGGCTCCCCGCCCGACTCCGCCGCGGTCGCCGGCGTCACCACGGCCGACTTCACCTCCCTGACCGCCGCCCAGCCCCACGACCGGCTGCTGACCGACCGCCGGCCCGCACCACAAGACCTCGCGGCCTACTTCCACACCGGCGGAACCACCGGAGTGCCGAAGGTAGCGCCCCACACCCACGCCAACGAGGTCTACATGGCCTGGGCACTGGGCTGCTCAGGCGCCTACCTCGACGACGCGGTCGGACTGTCGGGGCTGCCGCTGTTCCACGTCAACGCCGTCCACGTCACCGGGCTGGGGCCGTTCATGCACGCCCGCCCCGTGGTCAGCCTCGGCCCGCTCGGCTACCGCGACAAGACACTGATGGCCGACTTCTGGCAGATCATCGAGCACTACCGGGTGACGAGCTTCTCCGGCGTCCCCACCGTGTACGCCGCCCTTCCGCCGGTACCCGACGGCGTCGACACCTCCAGCTTGCGCGCGGGCGTCGTCGGCGCCGCCCCCCTGCCCTCGCGCGTCCGGACCGCCTTCGAAGGCACGGCCAAAGTACCGATGCTGGAGGGCTACGGGCTGACCGAGGCCACCTGCGCAACCGCGACCACACCGGCCTTCGCCCCACGGCCCGGATCGGTCGGGTTGCGGCTGCCCTACCAGCACGTCAAGGCCGTCACCGTCGACGCCCACGACAAACCGACCGGCGACTGCCCGCCAGGAACCCCCGGCGTCCTGGCCATCAAGGGGCCCTCGGTCTTCCCCGGCTACCTGCGCCCCGGACCCGACGGCCCCGCCCCCGACCCGACCGGAAAGATCTTCGACGGATGGCTGATGACCGGCGATCTCGGTCACATCGACACCGACGGCTACGTCTACCTCACCGGCCGAGCCAAGGACCTCATCATCCGCGGCGGCCACAACATCGACCCCCGCCCCATCGAGGAGTCGCTGCTGGCGCACAGCGACGTGCGCGCCGCAGCGGTGATCGGCGCACCCGACCCCCACGCCGGCGAGGTCCCCGTCGCCTACCTCGTACTGGAGCCCGGCGCTACGGCCACCACCGCCCAGCTCCACCAGTGGGCCCGCGAGCACGCTCCCGAACCCGCAGCCGCGCCCCGCTCGGTCCACGTGGTCGACACCCTGCCCACCACCCAGGTCGGCAAGATCTACAAACCGGAACTGGTCCTGGACTCCATCCGACGAATCGTCCACCACGAACTCGACCGCGCGGAACTGAACGGCCAGGTCCAGACGCAGACACGCGACGGACGCCCCCACGCGATCATCCACCTCAGCAGCCCGGACACCGACCAGGCCGGCGCCCTGTCGGCCGAACTCGGCCGCTACCCCTTCACCCACGAGGTCACCTCATGACCGCCCCGCCCGGCAGCGCACCAGCACAAAGCCGGGGCGGGGCGGCTCACCCGGAACCCGCCCGGTGATCACTGCGTGTACGCCGGGACGGCCAGGCCCGCGTCGGTGACGGGCGTGTGGGTCGGTTTCGGCGGTGAGACGAGCCAAGGTGGCTTCGCCGAGGCGGACATAGGTTCCGAGGCTGGCCAGGTGCAGGTGGCGACTCTTGGCCTGCACCTCGGCTGCCGAACGGCCGCCCGCCGCCAGGTCCCGCAGGGCGGAGTGGCGCAACTGGTGGAGTGCCCAGCCCTGCCCGTGCGGGGCCCAAATCGGCGGTGGCGGTCTTGAACAGGTATTCGGCGCGCGGATAGGACAGCCGACCACGCCCGGTGACCGGATAGACGTCGGCAGCGGCCAGCGCACGCGGGCCCGAGGCGGAGGCTCGGCGGGCGGCCAGGGACACCGGCCCAGATGTGCGGCCTCGGCCCCGCACGTGCGGGGATGGTTCCCGGCGGCCCGTCCTGCACCCCTGCTACACGGCGTCGGCCCCGCACCTGCGGGGGATGGTCCCGTCGAGGACGCGTATCGCAGCGTCCAAAGAACCCTTGACAAACGAGAAGAGGGAATTTCCACTATGACGTAAACGCGGACGTCTCGCCTTCTCAACGGCGCGAGGAGTACGTAGTCTCCCGGCAGCCATGACTGCGAGGCATCGAGTTGACATCAGCGGCGCCCCATCGCCGGTGCCGGGCAGCGCGCGATCACAAATCTACTCCTAACTAAACGCTGCCCCGGAAGAACCATGTCACGCGTGCACGTTTTTCGGTTTGACCGGTCAAACGAGGCATCGTGCGCAACGAGAACCAGTGCAGAATCCACGCGGCTAACCGTGGATGAAGGGCACCCCGCGGAAGCAAAATCCTCCCAGAGCATCCGGCACATCTGTTCGGTGCTGGTCGTGCAGATGTCGACCAGGCGGTCTAGGGCCTGTTTCTTGGATCAGGTGCGTAGCCAGATGAGCAGGACGGCGATGGTGATGGTGCCGGTGAACAGGTAGCCGCGTTTGTCGAAGCGGGTTGCGACGGCTCGGAACTGCTTGAGCCGGTTGATGGCGCGTTCGACGGTGTTGCGCTGCTTGTAGCGCTCGGGGTCGAAGCCGGGCGGGCGGCAGCACCGCGGCGTCCGCGGTCGCGGCGGTGCTGCCGCTGGTCGGCCAGCACCGGGATGGTGTGCGCGATCCCGCGTCGGCGCAGATACGCCCGGTTGGCCCGCGAGGAGCCGGTTGGCCCGCGAGGAGTAGGCCTTGTCGGCCAGCACATGCTCGGGACGGCGGCGCAGGCGGCCCAGCCCCAGCCGTGCGACACCGATGGCGTCCAGGACCGCGACGAACTGCGGGCTGTCACCCCACTGACCGGGAGTGACCAGGAACGACAGCACCCGACAGCGGCCGTCGGCGGCCAGATGGATCTTGCTGGAAACCCGCCGCGGGAACGTCCTAGTGCTTCGCCTGCCGGGCCACCTCCTCCAGCAGGGCGACCAGTCCGCGCCATGATGGGTTGTCCTGGTTCGTCCCGGCGCCGTCCCCTCTTTTCCGGTGGGGCGGGCGGCGGCCGGTGCGGGGCGCCGCCCGCGTGCTGGTGCGCCCGCTCGATCGTGGAATCGACCGACACCCGCCAGTCGATGCCCCCGGCGGCGTCGGCTTGGGCACGCACCACCTGAAGCAGCCGCTCCCAGGTCCCATCCGCCGACCAGCGCCGAAACCGCTTGTAGACGGTGATCCACTCCCCGAAACCCGGCGGCAGATCACGCCAGGGCACACCAGTCCGCACCCGATGACAGATCCCATTGATCACCCGCCGGTGATCGACCCACCGTCCACCCCGCCCGCCCGTCGGCGGCAGCAACGGCGCCAGCCGCTCCCACTGCGCATCGGTCAAGTCACCACGACCCATCACCCCACAGTGACCCAACCAACGCCCACCGTCAGCCGATCCAAGAAACAGGCCCTAGCCGTGACTACACCCCAGTCCCTGGGAGTAGGTCGTCTGTCGAGGGATCCGATCACGGCCGATGGCGGAAGCTGATGCGCATCAGCCGACTGTCAGCCCAGTCTTCGAGCCGGGTCGGCCGGATGGTGCCGGGGTCGTGGGGCTGATTGAGATCCGCGACGATCTCCGCCAGCACGGCCTGACGTTCAGCTGGGTCGGTGACAGGCGTGGCCCGTGCAGGCAGATCTGCGCGGATCCCGTTCTTGAGGTGGAAGGTGAAGTCGGGATTGGCGAGAAGGTTCGCATGCCAGTCGGTCGCGGCACCGCCGGCGCCGCTACACAGGTAGGTGCTGCCCGCAGCTCGGTAGAAGAAGATCTCGATGCGGCGTGGCCGGCCGGTGCGGCGACCCAGCGTCGTGATGTCGATGATCCGTTCTCTGGTGCCTGCGGCGGGGGTGATCTCGATGGCTCGTCGGATGTGATTAGGCAGGTCTGATAGAGACGCGTCCCGTGCGGAGTCGTTCGACCCGGTCGTGTCTGGAGTGTTCATGCGGTCTCGGTCTGAAGGGCGGGGCCGAGGAGGAGTCCACCGTCGATGACGTACTCCGACCCCGTGATGAACGACGCGTCTGATGACGTGAGGAACAGGAGAAGCCGGGTGACGTCGGTCGGCTCCCCGAGCCGGGGAATGGCGAACGGCTCGGGTGAGTAGAAGTCGGCGATTGCCGCGACTGCGCCAGCTGCTGGTTCGTGGATGAAAGGGGTCGCGATCACGCCGGGGTGGATGGTGTTCACCCGGATGTGGTCGCGGCCGAGCTCGAGTGCTGCCGTTTGGGTGAGGCCTCGCACGGCCCATTTGCTGGCGACGTACGGCGCGTAGTGCGCCGTGCCGCCCAGGCCCATGGTCGAGGCGATGTTGACGATCGCTCCCCCTGCTGCGCGGCGCAGAGCGGGGGCTGCGACCTTGATGCCGAGGAAGGTCCCTGTGAGGTTGATGTCGAGGATGCGCGACCACGTGGCCTGGTCCGTGTTTTCGATTGTTGCAGGCGGATTCTGCACGCCCGCGTTGTTGACGAGCACATTCAGGGTGCCGAAGGCGCTCTCGGCGGCTAGCACAGCGGCGGACCACGAGCTCTCGTCGGTGACGTCCAGGCGGGCGAAGCGAGCGCGGGTCCCGAGCTCGTCGGCGAGAGCGGCGCCGCGTTCGGTGTCGATGTCGCCGATCACCACGTTCGCTCCCTCCTCGTGAAAGGCGCGTACGTGGCTCGAGCCCTGGCCGCCGGTCCCACCGGTCACGAGGACGGTCTGGTTGTCGAAGCGGGGCATCAAGTGTTCCTTCGTCGGTACGTAGGTGAATGACCGGGATCACCAGTGATGAACGGCGGCCAGTGGTGAGCCGGGCGACTCACCATCGCCTCGACACTAGGTCGGCGGTAGTGGCGAGTCAAGCCACTCACCTCGTATGCTCGGCCCATGAACAGGGTCGTGCCGACGTACCATCAACGCGTCGCCCAGGAGAAGCGCGCGCTGATCGTGACGGCCGCGACCGCACTGTTTCTCGAGTTGGGCTACGACCGGACGTCGCTGGCGCGGATCGCAGAGTGCTCGGGCGTCTCGCGGGCCACCTTGTTCAAGCAGTTTCCGACCAAAGCCGCCCTGTTCGACGCCATCGTGACCGAGTCCTGGTCGACCGCTGACGAGAAGGATCCTCCGCCGGCAGGCAACGTCGTTGACGGGCTCAGCATCATCGGTCGCCGTTACGCCGAGCTGCTGAGCCGGCCCCAGATGACCGACCTGTTCAGGATCGTCATCGCCGAACTGCCGCGGTTCCCTGAGCTGGCCCATGCGCAGTTCTCGCACGGGAAGATGCCCTACTTCGAGTCCGTACGCAGCTACCTCCTGGCTGAGCACGAGGCGGGAACGGTGCGGGTCGAGGACGTGGACCTCGCAGCCACCCAGTTCCTGGGCATGATCTCCAACTACGTCTTCTGGCCGACACTCCTGGTGCCGGGCTGGGAGGTGAGCGCCGAACGCGTCGCTCAGGTGGTCGACGAGGCCGTCCGCACCATCGCCGCCCGGTACGCCGCGACTGGACCAGGGGCATCCACCAACGACTGAGTCCCTCCAACGGCGACAAAGTCCCGCCGCCACCAAAAGAGCTGATGCCTACGCAATCGAAGTCGTCGGCACCAAGGGCGTTCGCGAGGCATCCCGGGGCATCCCGGGGCGGACACCGAAGGAGGGAGTCTCGATGTGTTGACCACCTCGATCAGCCTGGCATCAGCACGGCCCGACAAGAAGTCTCAGCAGCGGGCCCAAACGTGCAAGGCTGCCCTCTCGGGGGAAACTCCCAACGACAGCAAGAGAGGGTGACCCAAGACCCGCAAGCCCAGTCGCCCCCGCAGCTACACCCCCATCTGTGAAGAGCCCTCAACGAGCGGTGATCCGAAGACGTGAGGCAGCAGGGAGCCCCCGCCCCGGGCTGTGAGGGCGCCGGGGCGAGGGCTTCTTGGTCTGTCAGCGTGTGATGCCGTACGCGTGGATCAGCGTCTGGTCGACGGCGTCGCCCGTGGTGCCGGCCGCTCTCGCTCGGAGGGACACGTGCTGCGCATCAGCGGCGTTCCGGAGCGCGGCGGTCCAGTGGTCGCCGGCCCAGGTCAGGGTGACCGGCTGCCAGGTGGTGCCGTCGTCGAAGGACGCGTCGACGGTCAGCTTCGTCACATCGGTGGCCACGGCCCCGCCGGGCCGTTCGACGCGCACCTCGAAGTGCTGATCCGCTCCAGCGGTGGCGCGGTTCTGCTCATCGAGCGTCATCCGGTAGCGGACCGCGAGGAGGGGCAGTGTCGCCGAGTCGGTGTGCTGGGAGGGCGGGAGAGCGTGAGGCTCATGGGGGTGTGCCAGGGGTGCCGGGCTCTCGCCCGTCGTCGTCTCGGTGAGGAACGCCAGGTCGTCCTCTGTCGCGGGTTTCCCGGTGTGGTCGAGCAACATCAGATCGACGGGCACGTCGGACGCCGCATGTCGGGGAGCTCGTGCCGCCGGGCGCGCCCCGAAACGGGTGCGCATCCGGGGATCCAAGATGGCCGCGGTGCCGCCCGCGGTCTTTCCGGTCGCGGCGCGCGGGTTCTGGCGTACGCCGGTGACGGCTGTGGCCGAAACGGGCGCGCTGACCGCACCCGCGGCGACGGCGATCGCGGTGGTCAGGGTTCTTCTCACCGCTGGGCTCCCGGCCGGTCGACGAGGGCAGTGGTCAGCTGGGCGGACCAGCCGAGGATCTGGCCCTTCACGAACCGCGAGGTGCCGTCGTCACCCGTCGACGTGTGGTCCTTGACGGCGATGGCGCGGTGCCCGAGGTAGGCGTACGTGGTCGGGTCGATGATGACGTCGGTGCGCAGGTAGCCCTCGTCGATCCGGTAGAGGGCGACGCCGTGGCGCCCGGCCGCGTCGGCCACGTCCTTGTCCAGCCGGACACCGGGAATCGCGGCGAGTGCCCCGTACAGGGCCGCGCGCAGCTTCGGCGGCAGGACGCTGCGGCTCATCAGGTCCTGGATCGTGGTGAAGGCCCCGGCGTCGCGGCCGAGCGGCATCTGCTCCGCCTGTTTGTAGGCCAGGGCCAGCAGGGCCTTCGGGTCGGTGGGCAGCGACCGCAGGTAGGTGTAGTCGGACCGCGGTACGGCCGAGCGATCCATAGGCGTGGTCGGGACGGCTTCGAGCCGTCCCCCGTTCTCCTTGGTCGCCCGTCGCATGCCGTCGACCCTGAGCCAGCGTTCGACGGTGATGCGTCGGTCAGGTCGCCCGGCCAGCGATCCCCCCGTACCGGCGGAAGAGGTCGCGAGCACCTCCTTGAGGTAGGTCCACTGGTTCGGCCGTGGGTTCCAGGCGGGTTCGGTCGCCGCCTCGAGCGTGGCCCAGTGGGCCAGCTCGCCCGCCGAGGCGACGGGACCGGCGGGCAGGCCCGGGATGCCGGTGTGGCGGTGGCCGTTCTGGTCCACGCCCCCGAGGTTCTGGGCCACGGTCACGCCGGTGGCGATCGTGACGGCCATGGCGCCGACGGCCACCAGCTGTACGCTCGTACGCGACAGTCGGACGCGAGGCCCGCGCTCGTCGAATCGCGCGGTCACCTGTGACCGGACCGCGGCGAGCCGTACCGGCTCGGGCTCGGCCAGGGGCGCCCGCATCCGCCGCAGCGTGTCCAGCTCGCTCGTGTTCGGTTCACTCATGGTCAGTCCTCGCTCGTCGTCGGGGTACCGAGGGCGGCACGCAGCTTCCGCCGGGCTCGGTTGAGGCGTGAGCGCACCGTGCCGACCGGCACGTCGAGCGCGTGGGCGACCTCCTCGTAGGACAGGTCGCCCCAGGTGAAGAGGAGTAGCGCGTCGCGGTCGCGCTTTTTCAGTGACGCGAGCGCGGCGGCCAGGCGTGGGCTCTCCGCCTCGGCGGAAACGGCGTCGGCCACCCGCTGGGCGTGGCCCTCGATGGTGAGCGGGTCGGCTCCGGAGCGGGCGTACGCACGGTACATCCGCACCTCGGCCCGTCGCCGCTCGCCGATCAGGTTGGTCGCGATGCCGTACAGCCACGGCGCCGCGTCCCTACGAGACAGGTCGTAGCGGGTCCGGCGGCGGAAGGCGATGAGGAACGTGTCGGCGACCACGTCGTCAGCGGCATCGGGGCCGAGGCGGCGCGCGACGTATCCGCGCAGCCGCCCGGCGTGGCGATCGAAGATCGCGGCGAAGAGCTCGGGTTCGCTCCTCGATCGCTCGATGAGGCTCGCGTCATCGACGTCGGTCGACGACGCGGCCTGCGAGCGCGGTGGCGCTGCGGGCATTGAGCGGTGTCCCTTCGTCAGGGCCCGTAGCGGGCACCAGGTGGGTCACCTCTCCTTGGCCGACGAGGCGGCCCGGGTTCACGCCCTTCGGCACGGCCGCACCGTGGGGCATCACCCACGCCAGGAGCGTGTTCCATAGGCGCTGGCTGTACTGATCACGAACGTTGTTGACACCGTGGGCGTCTGGTGAGCGAGGAAGACCTCCGACGTGGGTGGAGGTGTCTAGGCTCCACACCACAGCGAAGGTCCTCGTGGCCCCACCGTAACGCCCGGCTGACCGTGCATGGCAGGCTCTTGCTGGTCCAACGGGTGCAGTCCGGCCGCCCGGTTACGCATGTGGCCGCCGAAATGGGCGTCTCCCGCTCCACCGCGCATAAACGGATCGCCCGCTGGCGCGCCGAGGGCATCGCCGGGGCTGGCCGATCGCTCCAGCCGTCCGCCACACCATCGCCCACCGCACGCCAGTGGAAGACGATGTGTGCCGACTACGCCGGGACCGAAAACTCGGCCCGGCCCGCATCGCCTCGATCCTGGGCATGGCGCCCTCGACCGTGCACCGCGTCCTGACCTGCGCGGCCAACCGGCCGGTCGGTCTGCCCCAACTGGTGCGGGTGGCCGATCCCGCTGCAGAGTCCAGGAATGCTTCCAAGCGACCAAGAACGAGGTCGGCCTGGACCACCACCAGGTTCCGCAAGCACACCGCCTGGCACCGGCACATCACCATGGCCATGGTCGCCCACGCCCACCTGGCCTTCCTTGCCGCCTCCCCACCCCCAGACCCCGACGACACCGACGATGGCGAGGCCGCCGACCTCGCCACACAGCGGGCCCGACGGGCAGGGACGATCACGTCCCGACGACACGGACCGGGACCAACCCGGCGACGTGGTCCCGCTAACGCATGCGGGCCGGCGGTCCGCGTTCGCGCCGACGTCGGCGACGCCTCGCCGTCATCACCGCCGCGTTCACAGGGACGCACCGGCCTGCCTTCCCGCTCTCGGGCGCTCCCGCCGGGGCGAAGGTGACCGGCGGCGGTCGCGCGACCGCGCGTGTGAGGTCGACAGCACTCGTGACGGGTACCTAGGCGGTGTGCAGGAGTACGAGCGGTTCCGCATGGCGGCGACTCACGTGCGCGCGGCGCATCCGGAGGTGCTGCTCACGCTGACCTGGGCTGGGCCGGATGAGCCGATCACGATGCAGATCCTCCGAACGCCGCCCGGTCGGCACGGCGAGGGACTCGCTGAGGAAGCACTGCGCGATGTCATTGCCCTGGCCGACCGCCTGGGCCACGGGTTGCGGGTGGTCGTCGAACCGATCGGCGGCTCTAACGCCGGTATCGGCGCGTTGACCGACCGGTACGGCACGCACGGATTTGTGCTCGTCGGCGTGGCCGGAGGGCGGCCGGTGATGCAGCGTCCGCCGGGTGGCAGGCGCGAGTAGGGTCCCCGACATGGTCATGTTGCCCGCTTCCACAGCCGGACCACCGCGTTGATCGCCGACGAATCGCAGAAGGTGCCTCCCGACATCTCCAGCGCGATACACGGCGAGGTCGTCAACGCGATCAGCTTGCCGACCCGGGCGAGCAAGCCCAGAGCGGTGACCAGGTCCTGCTCGCCGGTCACCTCGACCACCAGCCACGGGCCGATCTGCTGCACGCCCGCGCCCAACTCGGACACAGACGTCCCGTACGTCGACGACGATGCCGACGACGCCCCTCCGGCGTCACGGCCATGCCGCCACCTCCGGCTAAGTCTCTCTTCATCCCGTCCGAAGGCGAGAGAGGCGCCCGTGCGCGTTACGCTGACGAGGGGCAGGTGCTCGGCGATCAGCTCGGCCACCAGGGCACGTCGTCATCGTCGCCCAACAGCCGCGCCTTTACCGCCCACACTCACGGAACCCGGATGCGGCGGGTGTGGTGCTCGATGACCGCCAGCAGGTACATCCGCGCACCCGTGAACGTGACGGTCTCAGGAAGTCCGCAGGGGACGGGCTGAGACGTCGAATGGCTCACTGACCGGCGCAAAATGTTCACCAAGGCGAGGAACACGCTGCGAGACCCTCATGCCCAACAAACGCTCTGCAGCAGGACCTCGCGGGTGTGCATCCGGATCCGCACGAGTGAAGGGCAAGGCCGCGGGGCCTCGCCCTTCCTTCGTGCGGCCGAGACGGATTTGTAACCGAAGGTTAATCCGCCGGACCGGACATTCATTACGTGTGTGATCTGTTCACAGCGCTCGGTGCCTGAGCTATCTGATCCAGAGTTGTGTAGTAAAGGCCTGGTCCCAGCAGATGTATTTCCAGCCCTCACGCTCGTACTGCTGGCCCGCATCCACGCACTCGAAACGGCTCGCATAGTTATCGACCAGCGTCCACCCTGGACCCGGCCCAAATTTCGAGGAGCCGCCGATCTGCGGGGCGGCCGCCTGGGCGGCCGTACTCAGTCCGCTGACCGCCAGGATGGTGAACCCGGCACTCACGGCTGCTTTACGTAGTCGCATCTGCGTCTTCCTTTCCCGATGAGGGGTGTTGGACTCGGCTCGCGTCAGTCGTTCCACCACTCAATGCACTGGAGAGCGGTTCAGCAGGTCAGTCTATTGAGGTTTTCTCACCGTGATCGATTCGGACACCGGCGAGGCGGGTGGCGGTGACGGCGAGGCGTTTCGGGCCAGGCCGCTCAGCGCTGACCTCGGCCGGCCAGCGGCGGGCGAGTTCGCCGGTGCGGTCGGGGTCGGTGTTGCACTAGACAGGAAGTAGAGCAGGCATTGGAGGAGCGCCGCGCGTCGCACGCGCTGGTCGGAAGCGATGCGGCGATCAGGCATTGGGCCCAGAGCGTGGGTATCAAGGTCCCACGGGAGGGGCCGCTGCCAGTCATTGTCATCGAGCAGTACGAGGCCTCCCACGGCACCGGCTACCACTGAGGGAGCACAACGAGCCACGATGGATCCGCGCGCTCAGAGTGCCTCAGGCCTCATGGCGTGGTCATGGACGTCCGGATCAGGTGCTCTTCCGAGGTGCTCGCAGCATCATGAGCGGTCACAGGCGTTCAGCTCCTTGATCAAGGACTCCGAGGACATGGAGTAGTCGGGTTTGGTTGTCCGGTGCTGGCGGCTGAGGTCCTCGATCTCGTGCCATCGCCACCACGATTCCGGTGCCCGACGACCAGGCTGGTCACCGGCAACCATCACCATGGCCGCCGAGCGGACCTCCGCGGCGGGCACCGCTTCCGGCACGACCCTGACCGTGCTGCACGGCATCGAGGATCTTGCCGGCGGTGAACATCCTGGCGCGTACTGAGGGTGTCGACCGGTTCCGATCGCCCGCCGCCTTCAGCTCCTACGGCTCGTTCCCAGGTCTGGTCGGCGCTCATCAAGGTCGGCCCGGCGTCGTCGAACATCTGGCCGACGATCTCGATCCGGGCCTGCCGCCGCAGTTCGTTGACGACGGCGTTGACCGGGCTGGTCACGCCCAGCGGCGCGCCGCCACCGGGTGGGCGGTCACTGCCGTCCCAGATCACCGGGGCGTCCGGGAGGCCGGGGATACGGCCGAGGACGACGCCTATCCGGTGGGTCTGGTCGACGGCGGCGCTTCAGCCGGGCGTCCTACCGCGACCGGCCCGGACGGTCGTCGTCGGGTTCGGCTCCGTAGAGGCGCTGCTCCAACCCGTCCTCGGCATTGTGCGCATCGCCGGCGACCGCGAACGGCGCGCGGAGACTCGACAGACCGTCGCTGGTGGAGGCCACGACGTGGACGGGTTTGCGATGCCGGTCCCGCTCAGCGCCTGGGTGCTGAACGCCGCCCCGTAGGCGACCGCGGCTGGCCACAGCGCCGGACGCCACCGCACACCGGCTGGCGAACCACGACCCGGTCAGCCCACGCGATGAGCCGGGCTGCGTCACGTCCCTCGGCCGCCGTGGGCAGCGTCGCGCCAGCCACGACGCGGGACTGATAGAAAATATCGGACACCACGCCACGCCACGATCATGAACGTCCGTTGCAGAGGCGCCGGAAGCCGGACATCGGCCAACCGAGCCGGACGCTGCCGTCGCCATCGAGGGCGCCGTGCGGCCGTCATGCCGGCGGCCGCTGCGGCCCGAGCGCAGGAAGTGGCAGAAAAGCATGGCGGCCCGGCTCGCCGGTGCGCCGCGCCGGACGCGGTTGTCTGTTTGAGCGGGGCGCGGCTAGGGTCGGCTCGTGAACGATCTCGGTCAGGTCCTCGCCCACCGGTACCGGTTGACGGGGCTGCTGGGACGGGGCGGCATGGGAGCCGTCTGGCGCGCCCATGACGGGCAGCTGGGGCGAGACGTCGCCGTCAAGGAACTCCGGCTCCCCGAGCATCTCAGCGCCGACCAGCGGCGGACCTGGATCGCGCGGCTGGACCGGGAGGCGCGCGCGGCCGCGCGGTTGAAGCACCCGGGCATCGTCACCGTCCATGATCTGGTGACCGGTGACGACGGACGCCCCTGGATCGTCCTGGAACTGGTGCACGGCGGGTCCTTGGACGACCTCCTCAAAGCCCAGGGGCCGCTCCCGCCCCAACAGGCCGCGAGGATCGGCCTGCAGATGCTCAACGCCCTACACACTGCGCACCGGGCGGGCATCACCCACCGCGACATCAAGCCGGCCAACGTCCTCCTGGAAGGCGACCGGGTCGTCCTGACCGACTTCGGCATCGCCGCCGTCGACGGCGATGCCGCCCTGACCCGCTCGGGCGAGGTCATCGGGACCCCCGCCTTCATGTCGCCCGAGCAGGTACGCGGGCGTCCGACCGGCGCCGAGACCGACCTCTGGTCGCTGGGCGCGACCCTCTACACCGCCGTGGAGGGCCGTCCCCCGTTCACAGGCACGAGCACCGGCGCGGTCTTCGTCGCCGTCGCGACCGAAGATCCCGCACCCGCCGCTCACGCGGGCCCCCTTGAGCCGGTCATCAGCGGTCTTCTCCGCAAGGACCCGGCCCAGCGGCTGACCGTCGACCGGCTCCAGGTGATGCTGGCCCAGCTCGCTTCGGGTCAGCCGGCACCCGCCGGACCGCCCCAGCGAACACCTGTCCAAGTGCCACCGCCGGGGGTCCCCCAGGCCCCGATGCCCGGGGCGCCGGCGAGGCGGCGCGCGAAACTCCTGTGGCCCGTGCTGATCGGCGCGGCACTGACGGCCGTCGCGGCCGCGGCGGTGCTCGCGTTCGTCATCCGTGGCGGCGCGGACTCCACCTACGAGAACAACTTGAGCATCGCCGAGAAGCTCGGGGCGCCCAGCGGCTACACCCGTACATCGGAGAAGAACGTCGGCGGCGGCAGGGCACAGGTCACCCTCACTGCCGCCCGCGCATGCGGCGCAGCGTGCTCCGGCCCCGCCACGCCCACCGATCGAGCGACGTTCCAAGCCGTCCAGCAGTGGCTGCAGACCAAGCCCGGCGTCGCGGCCGTGAGCCCGTGCACGCTGGCCCCGGACGGCAGGAGCTGCACCATCGGGGTCCGCCCCGTCCACGTGCCGGGCGTCATCAGTGTCGAGGTCGTCCTCGACGACGGCAGGACGCTCCTGCGAATCGAGGTCGCCTGAGCCGCCTAGCCCGGACGGGTGCCAAGGCTCAGGGCGGCGTGGCTGAAGCGAGAAACAGGGTGGTGTTCGCCGCCGCGCTGGGCCGTCTTTACTCCCGGACGACCTCACCCCTGCCGAAAACTACATCCGTGCAGGTCACGCCGCATGCTCGTACTCGTTGAGGATTCCGCCGAGGCGTTGGCGTCGTCGCACGTCCAGCCGGGCAATCTGGTCGCGGTCGGTGATCGGCGGGCAGCGGGGCACACGGTCGGGCGTTCGTGATGCCCTGGTGAGGACGATGGCGGTTATAAAAGATCTCGAACTCGCGCAGCGCATGAAGCAAGTGCCGTCGGTTCCAGATCAGGACCCCCTGCCTGGCAACCGACGTCTTCCAGGTCCATGACCATGTTTCTGGCCGCCTTCGTCATCCAGGAGGCGGTCGGGTGGGCGGTCGCACCCAGGATGCGGATCCGGCGGGTGCGGTGTTCGATCACGGCCAGCACGTACATGCGCGCCCCGGTCAGGGTGACCGTCTCCAGGAAGTCGCACACCAGTAGCGTGTCGGCCTGGGAGCGTAGGAAGGCGGCCCACGTGCCGGCGGCGCGTTCGGGTGCCGGGTCGATGAATCTCCCACGGTCGACGCGACCACCTTCACCCCGAGCACCAGCAGTTCGCCATGCACGCGCCGATATCCCCAGCCGGGGTTCTCCCGGACCAGGCGCAGCACCAGGACGCGGACGGAACGCTGCGCTTGCCGAAGACTCCATCCAGCCTGGTCAGATAGGGCCGTCGATGAGCAAGCCACCAGACCGCCAATGGTCCATGTCGGCTCGTTGTCGGCTCGGCGGTTCCGAACCGGATCGGCGCGCGGCGGCACCGTGCGGCACGCGAATCGGACTCGATGCGGACGGATCGACACCAGCCGACACCGAGCAGGCCGCACCGATACGGCAGTTTCGGACTTTTAATCCGCAGGGCTAGCGTCGCCGGTAGTGACGGCCACGACTGGATACCGGCTTGACTGCCCAGGTGTTGGCGGCCTCGGCTCCTCATGGCTGCTGGTGTCATTGCCGCGAACCCCTGCTGCTCTGGAAGGGAGCTACGGGAGCCAGAGTGGGGAGCCAACGTGCTCGAACACCTCACGATCACCTGCGACCTCCTCCCTGCATCGCTGCAGGTAGGAGGCTCCCCGATCGACTCCCTCCGACGTGGTCGGACGCCTCGGCTTTACCTATGAGGTAATGGACGGCGCGCGGGTCTGATCGTGAAGGTGGGCCGGGTAGGTTCCGGCGCCGTCCGAGGAGGATCCATGACCACCGGGCTCACCCCCGACCAGATCACCGACGCCATGCCGTTCGCCCGCGCGCTCGGCGTGGAGATCGACGCGGCCGCTCCCGAGGAGGTCACGGGCCGCCTCGACTGGGCGGCGGACCGCTGCACGGCCGGCGGGCTGATGCACGGCGGGGCGCTGATGGCGCTCGCCGACACGCTCGGCGCGGCCTGCGCCTTCCTCAACCTGCCGCCGGGCGCGTCCACGACGACGCTGGAGTCCAAGACCAACTTCTTCAGGGGCGTGAAGGAGGGCAGCGTCCGGGGCGTCTCGCATCCGCTGCACACGGGCCGGACGTCCATCGTCGTGCAGACCGACCTCTACGACGGCACCGGCCGCCGCGTCGCCCAGGTGACCCAGACCCAGGCCGTCCTGCGGACGTGACCGAACGCCCGGCGCCACGGCCCGACGCCTTTACGTTGTAGATTTTTTAGCGACGTGCTCGTCGAAGAAGGCGAAGACGCGCTCCCAGGCGACGGGCGCGTTCTCGCGGCCCTTCCCCAGGCCGAAAGCGATCTTCGTGACCGGGCCGAGGAGGCCCGGCGGCTCGGTCTCGGTGAGGAAGCCGTGGCCGCTGCCGGGGTACTCCCGCACGTCGTGCGGGACTCCCCCGGCGGTCAGCGCCCGGTCGAGCTTGGCAGCGGCGCCGCGGAGGGTCGGGTCCGCGCCGCCGTAGCTGGCGACGATCGGGCACGCCTCCCGCAGCGCCTCCTCCGGCCTCCTCGGCAGCATGCCGTAGTTGACCGCCGCCGCCTGGAAGTCGTACTTCGCCGCGGCGACCAGCGCGAACCCGCCGCCCATGCAGAAGCCGCACACGCCCACGTCGCCGGTGCAGTCGCCGCGCGCGGCCAGCCACGCGCGCGTCGCCTCGACCGCGTCGTAGGTGGGGCCGCGTCCGGCGCGCATCTCCCCCAGCGCCTTGCGGACGCACCGCACCCACGGCGCGCCGTCGTAGAAGTCCGGCAGGACGGCCAGGTAGCCGTGGGAGGCGAACCGGTCGGCCTGCGCGCGCATGTCAGGGGTGGCGCCGAACGCCTCGAACACGATGACGACGGCGGGCCACGGACCCTCGCCCTCGGGGACGGCGAGGTACCCGGGCAGCTCGCGGGCGCCGGCGGGAATCACGATGTCCGACATGCCGCCCCATCCTGCCGCAGGCGTACGTCGTACGTACAGGCCCGCGCGGGCGCCGGCTCAGCGCCCCCGGGCGGTCGTCAGACCTTGCGCCACTTCGGGATCCAGGCGCCGTCCTCCACCTCGTAGTCCCCGAACAGGTCGGGCGCCTCCGTGCGCATGAGCTCGCCGATCTTGCCGAAGAGCAGGCGGATCTCCTCCTCGGCGCCGGGCGCGGTCCGGTTCTCCAGGGTGTGCCGCAGGCTGCGGACGTTCGCCGTCCAGACCAGGCCCGTGCCGAGGCCCTCGGGGGCGAAGCGGCGCATGAAGGAGGTCTTGTGCTTCTTCTCCTTGAAGGGGACGCCCTCCTCGTCCAGCCCGAAGTGCTCGGTCATCCACCCCTGGAACTCCTCCATCTGCTCCAGCATCGCGGTGGCGCGCTTCATCAGCTCGGCGTCCTCGCGGGCCCACTCGGGGAACCAGAAGGGGATGTCCGTGAGCCGGACGTACCGCAGCGACTCCTGCGAGATCGCGACGCCGGGGCGGTGGCGCACGAGCTCGTGGGTCAGCACGCGGCTGACGTTGTGCAGCACGAAGCTGAAGCTCACGTGCTCCAGCACCGAGCCGTGCAGGCTGCGGAGGATGTTCTCCAGGTAGGCGGACGAGTCGGTGCGGACCTTGGTCACGTTGGGGTTGAGGCCCGGCTCCCAGGACCGGTAGCAGAGCCGGCCGGCGAACTCCGCGAGGGCCTGGGGGTCGTTCAGCTCGCCGTCGAGGTCGCCCCGGTCGAGGCGCTCCAGCCAGCTCTCGCCGCCGACGTCCCGCAGGTACCGGGCCACCTCGCCGTAGTCCAGTTCGGGCCGCGCAACGAGGAACACCTCAGGCTCGACGCTCTTCACTTCGTATCCCCCTACGGGCCGGTTCCATCGTCCTATAGGAAACCACCCCGCCGGGGGCGCCGCGACCCGGGTGCCCGGCACCGCGCGTCATGGGCGTCCCGGGACGACGCTCATGTGGTTATGTCGGACACTGGAGAGGTTTCACCTGCTACGGGGGGTTCGAGGATGGTCGAGGAGGGCTCGGGGCTGGCCGGGCTGACGGTGCTGGGAGCGTGCCCGCTGGACTGCCCGGACGGCTGCTCGTGGGCGGTGACCGTCCGGGACGGGAAGGCGGTGCGGCTGCGCGGCAACCCGGACCATCCGTACACGCGCGGGGCGCTGTGCACCAAGGTGAACCGGTGGCTCGAACGCGCGGAGCAGCCCGACCGGATCCTGTACCCGATGCGCCGCGCCGGCGCGAAGGGCGAGGGGCGCTTCGAGCGGATCACCTGGGACGATGCGCTGGACGAGATCGCCGGGCGGCTGCGCGGCGTGATCGCCGAGCACGGCGGCGAGGCCGTCTGGCCCTACTGGGGGACGGGCACGCTCGGCTACCTGCAGGGCTGCGAGGGCTTCGGCGGGCGCCGGTTCTTCAACGCGCTGGGCGCGTCGGCGCACGCCGTCGACATCTGCTCGGCGGCGGGGGCGGCCGGGATGGAGGCCGCGATCGGCTCCGCGGGCGGCATGGACCCGCAGGACCTGGCGCACGCGCGGCTGATCCTGCTGTGGGGCACGAACCCGCTGACCAGCGGGCACCACGTGTGGAAGTTCGTCCAGGACGCGCGCAGGGCGGGCGCGCACCTGGTGGCGATCGACCCGGTCCGGACGCGGACGGCGGAGCAGGCCGACGAGCACCTGGCCCCGCTGCCCGGCACGGACGCGGCGCTCGCGCTGGGGCTGCTGAACGTGATCGTGGGCCTCGGCGCGCAGGACGAGGAGTTCCTGCGGGACCACACGCAGGGGTGGGAGGAGTTCCGGGAGCGGATCGCGGAGTTCCCGCCGGAGCGGGCCGCGGAGATCACCGGCGTTCCGGCGGCGGACATCGCCGCGCTGGGCGAGCGGATCGCGCGCACCCGTCCCACCGCCATCCGGGCGACGCAGGGCCTCCAGCGGCACTCCGGCGGCGGGGCGGCGCTCCGGGTGCTGGCCGGCGTCCCGGCGGTCACCGGGGACTGGCGGCTGCACGGCGGCGGCCTCGCGTTCTCGACGTCGGGGCACGTCAAGCTGAACAAGGCGGCGCTGTACCGGGACGACCTGCGCCCGGGGCCGGTGCGGACGCTGTCGATGAGCCGGCTCGGCGAGGGGCTGCTGGACATCCAGGACCCGCCGGTGAAGGCGCTGTTCGTGATCGCGGCGAACCCGGCGGGCAGCACGCCGCACCAGGACAGGGTGCGGCGGGGCCTCGCGCGCGAGGACCTGTTCACGGTGGTGCTGGAGCAGTTCCCGACCGACACCGTGGACTACGCCGACATCGTGCTCCCGGCGACGGCGCAGCACGAGCACGCCGACCTGCACGAGGGCTACGGCCACCTGTACCTGACCTGGAACGAGCCGGCGGTCGCGCCGCCCGGCGAGTGCCTGCCGACGTCGGAGACGTTCCGGCGGCTCGCGCGGCGGATGGGCGTCGAGGAGCCGGCCGTGTACGACTCCGACGAGCGGCTCGCCGAGCAGCTCCTGGCCTCCGACCACCCGTGGATGGCGGGCATCACGCTGGACCGGCTGCGCGAGGAGGGGTTCGTGCGGATGGCCGTGCCGGACCCGTTCGTCCCGTACGCGGACGGGTTCCCGACGCCGTCGGGGCGGCTGGAGTTCCGGTCGGCGCGGGCGGCCGCGGCCGGGGCGGACCCGCTGGCCGGGTACGTCCCGCCGGCCGAGGTCGCCGATCCGGAGCGGGCGCGGCGCTACCCGCTCGCGCTGGTCTCGGCGGCGTCGCACGAGTTCCTGAACACCCAGTTCGCGAACAACCCGGAGCTGCGGCGCCGGGCGGGCGGCCCGGCCGTGCGGGTCCACCCGGACGACGCGGCGGCGCGGGGCCTGGCGGACGGGCAGCGGGTCCGGGTCGGCAACGACCGCGGCTCGTTCGAGGCCGTCCTGCGGGTGACCGACCAGGTCAGGCCCGGTGTCGCGGCGACCTCGAAGGGGCACTGGCCGAAGTTCGCCGGCGGCTCGAACGCCAACGCGGTGGTGGACGAGCGCGCCACCGACCTCGGCGGCGGCCCGGTGTTCCACGACACCCGCGTCGAGATCACCGCTGCCGGCTGATCCCGATACGGTATGCGCCGTACGGAGGGATCGATGACGTTTCAGGCCATGCTCGACCGCGCCCGCAAGTACGAGCGGCAGGGCCGCCCGGAGGAGGCCGCGGGGGCGTACGCGTCCGCCGCGCAGGACGCCGAGGCGCGTGGGGACCGGCCGTCGGCCGTCGCCGTCCGGGCCCGCCAGGCGCGCGCGCTCGCCGCGGCGGGCCGGGTGGACGAGGCGCTGCGGGTGCTGGACGGCGCCGAGCGGGC